>JAFQWR010000032.1 GCA_017407365.1 Clostridia bacterium | reverse complement strand
GGGCTATGATTTTTTACGTAATGCGATTGCTGAATACTACAAGGGCTTTCACGTTACGTTAGACCCCAAGGAGGTTTTCGTTTCTGACGGAGCGAAATCCGATCTTGGCAATATTCTGGATTTATTTGATAAGGATAATACTGTGCTTATTACTGATCCTGTTTATCCCGTATACGTGGATACAAACGTAATGGATGGGCGCAATATTGTATTTCTTAATGCAAACGAGCAGAACGGCTTTCTGCCTATGCCCGACGAAAGGATAAAGGCAGATCTTATCTACCTTTGCTCTCCTAACAACCCTACGGGTGCGGCATACAATAAGCAGGAATTAAAGGCTTGGGTAGATTATGCCATAGCTCAGGATGCAATCATTCTTTTTGATTCAGCGTATGAAGCGTTCATTCTCGGTGACGAGCTTCCGCACAGCATTTACGAGATTGAGGGTGCTGAGCGTGTTGCCATTGAGTTTTGCTCCCTTTCTAAAACGGCAGGCTTTACAGGCACCCGTTGCAGTTACACTGTAGTACCTATGGCGCTGGAGCGTGAGGGTATGAGCCTCAACAAAATGTGGCTGCGCCGTCAGACGACAAAGTTTAACGGTGTTTCGTATGTGGTCCAGCGCGGTGCAGAAGCTGTATTTACGCCCGAGGGGCAGATCCAGGTTAAGGAAAACGTAGAGTATTACCGCGAAAATGCAAAAATGATTGCAGATTGCTTAACCGAGCTTGGTATCTGGTTTACGGGCGGTGTGCATTCTCCCTATCTGTTCTTAAAATGCCCCAACGGTATGGATTCCTGGCAATTCTTTGACTACCTCTTAAACGAGGCAAACGTTGTTGGAACGCCCGGTAGCGGCTTCGGCACCAATGGAGAAGGCTTTTTTCGTTTGACTGCTTTCTCTGATCATGAGGGCACCAAAGAGGCAGTTGAGCGCCTTCGTAGGGCATTGAAATGAACGTTCAGATTTACGGTAGAAGCAAGTGCTTCGACACCAAAAAGGCGGAACGCTATTTTAAGGAAAGAGGGATACCGTTTCAGCGTGTAGATATCGATCGCTACGGTCTTGGGAAAAGAGAGTTAGATGCTGTGCTTGCGGCTGTCGGCAGTATTGATGAGCTGATTGATCCCAAAAGTGCAGTTTATAAAAAAGAAAATTTTGCTTATATTTCGCGTGATAGCGCCGAAAAAAGAGCAATATTAGAGGAATCTCCCACTTTATACCGTACGCCCATCGTTCGTAACGGCAGGCAGGCAACCGTTGGTTATCAGCCTGATATCTGGAAGAACTGGCAATAAAATATAAGGCTTCTCTTATTGGTTTAATCACCAAAAAAGAGAAGCCTTTTTCGTTTATTTTAATGCACGTAATCCTTTCGGGTAATGGTTTTTCAGTATGCCGCCTGTTGCCTTTACAAGACCGAGCGGATATCCGCTTACTATAATTAATCCAAAGCCCTTGAAGTCTGCATCATACGGAATTACTTCCCCTCGCAGATAGGCAGTAACTTCAGGTGAATCAAATGAAAAATCTGCTTTCCGCTTTAATCCTTCTTTTTTGAGCGCGGCAATCAATCCGTGAGAAGGCTCCAATCGGTTTTGTAGGATACTTGCAGAATGCACGCCAGCTCTTAATAGATGCAAGCCTTTAACCAGAGGAAGATTGGGGTTATAGAGGTATATTGCATCAGAAAAAACACCCACTTCGCCCCGGATTTGCTCGGATGAGAGCTGCTCAAATAATTCCGTAAAAGCTTGTCGTTGGTCCTTTTTAGGGGGGATAAACGGACAAAGCAGACGAAGCTTGCTCGATTTTTCCTGCGTGGTTTTTTGTAATACGCACACAAAGTGCCCCTCACCCATTCCGTCGTGAGGAAATATTCTTAAAGCATCTTCCAGCTGTATGCCGGGGCGACAAACAGCCCTCAGTTGGTCAGGTGGAGGTAAGGTTATGTATCCAAGCTCCCGCATCATAAATGCGATGTTTTCTTCGTTTTCCTCTGTATTCAGAGTGCAGGTGGAATACAGCAGAATTCCACCCTCGCAGAGTAGCTTGTCTGCGCTTTTTAATATTTCGCGTTGACGGCTTGCACAGGTCTGAACAAGCTCCTCGCTCCAATCTTGCACCGCCGCCTCTTCCTTTCTGAGCATTCCCTCACCTGAGCATGGTGCGTCTACGATAACAGTATCAAAATAACCGGGGAGCAGTGCGGCAAGCTCGTCAGGGCGCATAGAGGTCACAGCTGCGTTTCTTACGCCCATCCTTTCTAAATTCCCAACGAGAATTTTGGCACGCTGCTGAACGGTTTCGTTGCATATCAGAATTCCCTCGTTGTTCATATATGCGGCAAGCTGAGTTGATTTTCCGCCGGGAGCGGCGCATAAATCCAATACGCGCTTACCGATTCTTCCCTTCAAGGCAGAAACAGCAGCAGAGGCAGAGGGCTCCTGCATATAAAAAAGCCCTGCATGATGTTGCGGTGTGTTGCCGTAAGAGATATCCCGTTGTGGCAGTATAAAGCCCTCGTTGCAAAGAGGATTTTGTTGCAATGGGTAGGGAAAGATTTGCATTAACTGATCTTTCTCTATCTTCAACGTGTTTACACGCAGCGCCTTAATGGAAGGAAGAGAAAGAGCCTGCTCAAAGTCAGGATATTCTGCCCCAAGCATCGCTTTCATTCTCTGTAAAAAACGTTCGTTCATAAATACATCCAATGATTTTTCGTAATAAAGTAAAGACCACATGGGAATCATCCGTTGTGGTCTTATTTTATATCCGGTTTTATACGTTGAAGCGGAAGAGGATAACGTCACCGTCCTGCACAACGTAATCCTTGCCCTCAGAGCGAACCTTGCCTTTTTCCTTTGCGGCGTTGTAGGATCCAAGCTCAAGAAGGGTCTGCCAATCGACGATTTCCGCACGGATAAAGCCCTTTTCAAAGTCGGTGTGAATTTTGCCCGCCGCCTGAGGTGCTTTTGTGCCGCGTGTGATCGTCCATGCGCGCGTTTCCTTTTCGCCTGCTGTTAAGTAGCTGATCAGACCGAGCAGGGAATAGCATTCGGATACAAGCTTGTCAAGACCGCTCGTTCCAATACCCAGCTCTTCCAAAAACATAGCCTTTTCATCGGGAGCAAGACCCGCAAGCTCTTCTTCAACCTTGGCACAGATGACAATAACGCCCGCACCTTCTTCCTTTGCCTTTGCCTTTAACGAGCAAACCATGGGGAGCTCATCTTCCGCCATTCCAAGATCGCTGTCTGCGATGTTGGCTGCATAAATAACAGGTTTGGAGGTGATTAAAAATAAGCCGTCTACAAAAGCCTGCTCCTCTTCATCGAAGGATAAGGAGCGAATGGGCTTTTCGGCAGAGAGAGTGTCGTGCAGCTTTTGCAGACGGTCTGCTTCAACGACCCATTTTTTATCACCGGTCTTTACCATTCCGCGCGCTTTGTCCAACCGCTTTGTCACCGACTCCAGATCGGCAAGAATCAATTCAAGATTGATTGTTTCCATATCGTCTACGGGGTCTACTGCGCCCGAAACGTGCGTGATGTTTTCATCCTCGAAGCAACGCACTACGTGAACGATAGCATCTACCTCACGGATGTGAGATAAAAATTTATTGCCAAGACCCTCGCCTCTGGAAGCGCCTTTAACAAGACCTGCAATGTCAACAAATTCAATAGAGGTAGGGGTGATTTTTTTGCTGTCGTAAAGAGCCGCAAGCTTTTCGAGCCTTTCATCGGGTACTGCAACAATGCCTACGTTGGGCTCAATGGTGCAAAAGGGATAGTTTGCGCTTTGCGCGCCTGCCTGTGTGATTGCGTTAAATAAGGTGCTTTTGCCTACGTTCGGTAAGCCTACTACGCCAAGTTTCATGCGGGAACGTTCTCCAATTTATAATTCCATATTATTATAGTACAAATTTCAAATATTTCAAAACGTTTTTACATAGGATATTTGTAAAGAAGTTATTTTTGCTTCTCTGATTTTCTGTTAAGGAGAGTTTTTTGTTCTATGTCCTTATGGGAGGCAATTGTGTTGGGGGCGGTTCAGGGGCTGGGAGAATTCCTTCCTGTTTCCAGTAGCGGACATCTGATTCTGTTTCAGAGAATGTTTGAGTTGAAACAGGATCTCCTGCTATTTGATATTCTTCTGCACTGTGCAACGTTACTTGCAATCTGTATTGTTATGCGTAAAGAAATCATTTCCTTAATTTCTCATCCCTTTCAGAAAAGTGTGGGGTATATTGTTCTTTCGGTAATTCCTACTGTTATTATAGCTTTGATATTTGAGTGCTATTTTGAGAGTCTTATATCGGGCCTGCTTCTTCCTGTTTGCTTTGCGATAACCGGAGTGCTGTTGGTTGCTCAGTGGATGCAAAAAACCTCAAAAAAAGAGGGTTTTTCCGTCTTAAACAAGGGAAAGGCCATTGCTTGCGGATTGGTTCAGGGAATTGCTGTTCTGCCGGGCATCTCCCGATCGGGAGCAACGGTCAGTACGCTTTGTCTGATGGGCGTAAATCGGGAGGAGGCTGTGCGGTTTTCCTTTTTGATGAGCATACCGGTTATTATCGGTTCTGTATTATTAGAGGGGTTAAAAATGCAGGGAAATATCGGCGTTACGCCTGCTTGCTTAATTGCCGGCTGTGTTTCTGCTTTTGTCTTTGGTTTTGCTTCATTGAGGTTTATGCTGAATGTTTTTACGAAAAAAGGCCAATTGCCTTTTGCCGTCTATATGTTCGCTGTTTCCCTGCTTAGTATTTTTATCGGCTGAAGTATATGGTTGTAATGCTGTAAATCAGGAATTATTCTTCTATGTTTGCTACTGTGTATTTTGTGAAAATCAGGGAAAAATACTTGACAAATACAGTAGAAAGGATTAAAATTAATACACAATCAATCTTTCGGTAAAAAAGAGACAAGTAGCGTTTGGTTTTGCCGCACAGCAAGCCGTGGGGTGTTGAGAGCCGCGGAGGGTGAGCCTTATTTTGTGAAACCACTCTTTCAGAAAGCACGTTCCGTTATACGTGTATTTAATAACGGGTGAAAGAGGCCGTATTTTATATGGCAAAAAAGGTGGAACCGCGACTTTATTAGCCGTCCTTTTAAGTAAGGACGGTTTTTTTATTCCGTTTTTTCAAACGGCAGGAGGAATCATTATGAAAGTAACATTAAAAGACGGCAGTGTAAAGCAATTCGACAATACGATGCTTGCTATTGACATTGCAAAAAGCATCAGCGAAGGGCTTGCGCGCAATGCTTTGGCTGTAAGTGTAAACGGAAAGCTTGTTGGCTTAAACGAGCCCATCTCTGAGGATTGCACCTTTGAGGTTCATACCTTTAAGGATGAAATCGGTAAAGAGGTATATCGTCACACCTGCTCTCACGTTCTGGCGCAGGC
>JAFQWR010000031.1 GCA_017407365.1 Clostridia bacterium | reverse complement strand
TTGCAATGGGAGCCCGTGTCATTGGTGAGGGCTTGATGTTTGAAATAATCGACGCTTTTTTAAGCACGGATTTTGAGGGCGGTCGCCATGAGGCGCGCATTGCCCGCATTCACGAAATTGAAAAGCAGGAAAGGAGCTGATATTATGGCAAAAAACGTGGAAGCCACTCAGGGCGAAAGCGCGGCAGAGGTCGTTACCTCCATTCTTCAGGCAGAGGATAGGGCGAAGGAAATCCGCCGCGAAGCCGTGCAGGAGGCAAACGCCATCGTTGCACAGGGCGAGCAGGAAGCTCTTTCTGTAAAAGCGCAGATGATGAATGCTCTTCGTGAGGATACAGCTGCTCTGCTTGCTGATGCCGAGCGAGAGGGTATTCGCCTCGGAGAGGAGCTTACAAAGGAGGGCGAAGCGCTTTGCGACGCCATGCGTAAGAGCAGTGAGGGCAAGCAACAAAAAGCGGTTGACGCAATCGTCAAGGGAGTTACAAGCGGAACATGGCTATTGTAGCAATGAAAAAATTGCGGCTTTTTGGCTTGCAAAGCGAGGAGCGCTCTCTGGTTGAGGCGTTGTTTTCCTCACAGCTTGCTGAGCCTGTAGCCGCAAAGCCCATAGAGGGCACCACGGTCGAGCCGAACGACAGGGAGCGTCAGCACGCCGAAAGCGTCATGGCAAAAATTGCCAACGCCGTTCGTTTGATAGAGCAAAACGAGATTCGTTTTGCCGGCATGACCAAAAAAACGGAAGAGCCGTATAAGCTTACCAAAAAGGGGGGGCTTTTCTCGGTGCGAAGAGAGGTAACCTATCAGGAGTTTACCGATATCGTTGCCAAGGAAGAGGAGCTTATTTCAGAGGCAACAAGGGTTGAGGAGCTTGCGCACGCTTTGAGGGAGACGGAATCTGCTCTTGCCAAAAGCGAAGCAAAAAAGGCGCAGTATCTGCTTTATTCCAAGGTAGCAGAGCCCTTTTCTTATTATACAGATTCTAAAAACGTGGTATTGCAAATCGGTACCGTACCCACCTATGCGGTAAAGGGCTTCCTTGCGTTAAACGAAGAAGAGCGTCCCTTTTGCGGCAGTGTTGTTGATTTGGGCAATCAGGCAGTTGTTTTTGTCAGCTATCTGAAGGAGGATACCGATTTCTTTGCACAGCGGTTGAGTGAAACGGGCTTTGTAAGATGTCCGTACACCGAAAATAAAACTGCGGCAGACTGCATACAAGAGGCAGAGGCAGAGCAACAAGCGTATACCGAAGAAAGATTCCGTCTGATTCAAAGTATTGTAGCGCTTCGTTCCTTTGCCGACGATATGAAGCTGCTGTACGATTACTATACGGTAGAGCTTGATAAAACGCTCGCGGGTGAGGATTTTGCCCGTACCGAGCGTTGCTTCTATCTGGAGGCGTGGGTTCCCGAGCCCGGGGTAGAAAAGGTCACCGCCTTAATCGACGGCGTCACCGAGCGCATTGTGTACGATTTTGTTGATCCTGAGGAGGGAGAGCTTCCCCCCACGCTCACCCAAAACGGCAAGCTCGTCAGCGCATTTGAAAGCATTACAAACAGCTACTCTGTACCCTTGCCCACGGAGCGCGACCCCAATGGGCCGATGTCAATTTTCTATTTCCTGTTCTTTGGCGTTATGCTCTCGGATGCAGGCTACGGTCTTATCATGGCGCTTGGTTGCTTCTTCCTGTATAAATTTGTACGTATGGAAAAGGGCTTAAGGAGCATGATGCTGCTTTTCTGCCTGTGCGGTATCTCCACCATCATCTGGGGTGCCTTCTTCGGCGGATGGTTTGGTATCAAGCTGGATGACTATGCAGGCAATGCATTTGCAGACTTTCTGATTATGCTACGGCAGATCGATCCGCTCAGTCAGCCCGTGCCGATGATGATTTTATGTCTTGCACTCGGTCTTGTGCATATTCTGTTTGGTATGGGCGTACAGGCCGTGGATTTGTGTAAGCGCGGCAGGGTTGTGGATGCCATCTGCGATATCGGCAGCTGGTACGTTGTTTTTGCAGGTCTTATTCTCATCATTCTTTCCCTGCTCGAGGGCATGGGTTATCTGATGAATTGGGGCATAGGCGTGGCGCTCTTCGGTGTGCTTATGCTGCTTTGCACGCAGGGCAGAAGCAAGCCCACGTTATTCGGCAAAATATTTGGCGGTGTAAAGAGCCTTTACGGCATCATCAACTATTTCAGTGATATTTTAAGCTATACCCGTTTGTTTGCGCTTGGTCTTGCTACCGGCGTCATCGGTTGGGTTATGAATATCTTGGCAGGGCTCGTGCTGGGCAATCCCTTCACCTTTATCTTTGGTGTGCTGATTCTGCTCGTCGGCCATGCGTTCAATATGGGTATCAACGTGCTTGGTGCCTACGTACACGACAGTCGCTTGCAGTATGTGGAATTCTTCTCTAAATTCTACACGGGCGGCGGACACCTGTTCCACCCCTTGGGCTCGCAGGTGAAATACAACAGAATCAATATGAATTGATTTCATTAAAAAAATTATTTTGGAGGAATATAACAATGGATGGAATGTTTTTAGCGTATCTGGGTGCGGCTCTTGCCGTAGGTCTTTCGGGTATTGGCTCTGCCGTAGGCGTTAGTATGGCAGGTCAGGCTCTTGCAGGCGTTGTAAGCGAAAAGCCCGACAAGTTCTCGAAGTGCTTTATTATTCAGCTGCTTCCCGCAACGCAGGGCTTATACGGCTTCGTTGCAGCAATCCTGCTTTTCGTATTAAACCCCGGTATCATGAGTAACCCCGATCTTGTTTTAACCACCGCTCAGGGCTGGGGCTGTCTTGCAGCTTGCATTCCCGTTGCAGTAGGCGGCTTCTTCAGTGCAATCTGGCAGGGTAAGGTTGCTGCCTCCGCTATCAACATGATGGCGAAGCAGGATGAATTCGGTAAAGGTATTTCGATGGTTGCTCTTGTAGAAACCTACGCAATTCTTTCTCTTCTGATTTCGATTTTTGCAATTATTTGTCTGTAATACGGAGGAAATTTTTCCATGACCGGTAAGGAAGCCATTATGAAAAAGCTGCTTGACGATGCCGAAGCGTATCGCGAGCAGGCTCTGCTTGCTGCACGTGAAAAAAGCCGTGAAGCAACGGAAGCGGCGCAAAAGGAGTGCGAAATCGCGCGTGCTGAGCAGCAAGAGGCCAATCAGCAGGAATATGCCGCTGTTGTTGCACGTAAGCAGACGATTGCCGCTTTAGAGGTAAAAAAGCGTCAGCTTGCCGTAAAGCAGCAGATTATTTCGCAAGCCTTCGATGCCGCCTGTGCGCGTATCGTGCAGCTGCCCGATGCGCAATACAAGGTATTTCTGGGTATGCTGATCGAAAAATACGCAGAGGACGGCGACTGTGTGGTGCTTGCCAAGGCAGACGCTGGCAGAATCAGCGCGGCAGATATTGCTGAGATAGCCAGGAAAAAGAATATTACGCTTACTTTATCCGATGCGTCGGGCGCCTTTTCGGGTGGCTTGCTGCTTGAAGGCAGAGCTTACGACAAGAATCTGACGGTAGAGGCTATTTTGCGTGATTGCCGTAAAGTGCACGAGGCGGAAATCGTTTCGTTGCTTTTCGAATAAACGGAGAGTATTATGCAGACCAAAAGTAAGGTTTACGTTAATTCTGTTATTCACGCAATTGAGCCTAAGCTGATCACGGAGGATCGTCTGATTCGTCTGCTTGATACCAAATCGCTGAGCGACGCAATGCGCGTGCTTGCTGAATCGGGCTACGGTGAGGGAGCAAGCGCAGACGGAGCAGATTATCAGAAGGTTCTTTTAGCAGAAGACCGTGCACTTGCAAGGCTTGTGCGTGATTTTGCAACCGACGATCTTGCGGAGATTTTGCTTCTGTACCGTGAATATCACAATGCTAAGGTGCTTGTAAAGGCAAAATATGCACGTAAGGAGGCAGATGCTTCCTTGCTGTATGAGGATACCGTTATCTCTCCCCAAAGCCTGAAGGAGCGTCTTGATGAGGACGATTACGAATATATGCGTCCCTGGCTCCGTACTGCGCTGGAGGCGTGCGATGAGGTTATGGCTCTTTCGCGCGATCCTATGCGCTGTGACGTGATTATGGACCGTGCCTATTATGCAGAGCTGTTCCATCTGTTAAAGGGCTACAACAATGCCTTTCTTACCGATTACTACCGCACGGAGGTTGACCTCATCAACCTTGGAACGGTTGCTCGCTGTAAGCGTCTTGGCTTAAAAACGGACTTTTTACGTGCGCAGGCAATCCGTGGAGGTGTGCTTGGTGAAAAGGAGCTTTATGCTCTGATGGAATCTCCCGCAGAGGGCTTTTTAGAGATTTTACGCTTTACTCCCTACCGTGATTATGCAGAGGTTCTATCTTCTTCCGTCACAGAGGGCCCCGTTGCATTTGAGCGCGAGAAGGATAACGTTCTGCTGAAAAGGCTTTTAACACAGAAAAACGATCTTTTCAGCGAAATGCCCCTCATTTGCTACGTAATGGTCAAGCGCCGTGAAATTACCAACGTCCGCTTGATTCTGGTTGCTAAGGCAAGCGGCACCGATCTGGACGAGGTGCGTGTACGCCTTCGTGCCACCAATTAAAGGAGGCGCATTATGCCGAGTAAAATAGGTGCCGTAGGCAACGCTGAAGCGCTTACCGCATTCCGTGCAATCGGTGTGGATGTTTTCGACTGTAAAACGGCGCAATCTGCAAAGGAAACGGTTTTGCAGCTGAGTAAAACCGATTACGCTGTGATTTTTATCACGGAGGAGCTTGCAAAAGATCTGAAGGATTTTTTGAGGCAATATAAATCAGTCCCGTATCCTGCCATCCTGCCCATTCCGTCGGCAGACGGCGCAACAGGCTTTACGATGCAGGGTATCAAAGAAGATATGGAACGCGCAATCGGCGCGGATATCCTTTTTAACAAGGACTAAGGAGTTTATACAAATGGGTAATATTATCAAAGTGTCGGGTCCGCTGATTGTTGCGGAGGGAATGGCAGACGTCAAGATGTACGACGTTGTGCGCGTTTCCGAAAAAGCACTTATCGGTGAAGTCATTGAGCTTCGCGGTGACCGGGCTTCTATACAGGTTTATGAGGAAACAGCAGGCTTAGGCCCGGGAGAGCCCGTTGAAACCACGGGAGAGCCCCTTTCGGTAGAGCTTGCACCCGGCTTGATTGGCGGCATCTTCGACGGTATTCAGCGTCCCTTGAATAAGCTCAGAGAGCTTTCGGGCGACCGTATTGGCAGAGGCGTAAACGTCCCTGCGCTCGATCACGCAAAAAAATGGCATTTCGTACCCACGATGAAGGTGGGTGACGAGGTGAAAAACGGCGATATTTTAGGAACGGTTAAGGAAAACGAGGTGGTTGAGCACCGCGTGCTCGTTCCCTACGGCAAGTCCGGCACTCTCGTTTCTATCTCTGAGGGCGATTATACGGTGGATGAAACGGTTGCCGTATTAAAGGACGAAAAGGGCGAGGAGCATAAGCTTTGTATGCTGCAGCGTTGGCCCGTCCGCCGTGGCAGACCGTATCAGACCAAGCTTCCTCCCGAGCGCCCCATGGTTACCGGTCAGCGTGTTATCGATACCTTCTTCCCTATTGCACGCGGCGGTGTTGCGGCTGTTCCCGGCCCCTTTGGAAGCGGTAAAACGGTTGTTCAGCATCAGCTTGCAAAGTGGGCAGATGCCGATATCATCGTATACGTAGGCTGTGGCGAGCGTGGCAACGAGATGACGGACGTATTAAACGAATTCCCCGAGCTGATCGACCCCAAAACAGGTGAGGCGCTGATGAAGCGTACCGTGCTCATTGCCAACACCTCAGATATGCCCGTTGCCGCCCGTGAGGCGTCCATTTATACGGGTATCACCATTGCAGAATATTTCCGTGATATGGGTTATCACGTTGCTATTATGGCGGACAGCACGTCGCGTTGGGCGGAGGCTCTGCGTGAAATGTCCGGCCGTTTGGAAGAAATGCCGGGTGAGGAGGGCTATCCTGCATATCTTTCCTCCCGTCTTGCAGAATTCTACGAGCGTGCAGGCATCTGTAAGGTGCTTGGTGGCGCAAGAGAGGGCTCCGTTACCGCTATCGGTGCCGTATCCCCTCCCGGCGGTGACATCTCCGAGCCCGTTTCGCAGGCTACCCTGCGTATTGTCAAGGTGTTCTGGGGGCTTTCCTCGCAGCTTGCCTATCGCAGACATTTCCCTGCAATCGATTGGCTGACCAGCTATTCGCTGTATACCGACCGTTTGCAGGCTTGGTACGACCGTAAGGTTTCTCCCGATTTTGCCATCTGCCGCGACGCCGCGATGCGTATGCTGCAGGAGGAGGCAGAGCTGGATGAAATCGTGCGCCTCGTAGGTGTGGATGCGCTTTCCTCGCAGGACCGTATGACGATGGAGTCGGCTAAGTCTCTGCGTGAGGACTATCTGCACCAGAACGCCTTCCACGAAATTGATACCTACGCATCCATGCAAAAGCAGTACGGTATGTTAAAGCTGCTTTTGGATTTCCATAAGGCAGGTCTGGTTGCACTCAGCAAGGGTGCATCCTTAAACGATATTTTAAGGCTTCCCATCCGTGAAGCAATTGGCAGAAGCAAATATATCACCGAGAGTGAGCTGTCTAAAATAGAGGAGCTTTCCGCTGAAATGAACAGGCAGTTTGCGGCGCTCACCGAGCAAGGAGGTGCTGACTGATGCAAAAGGAATATAAAACCATTCGCGAGGTTGTAGGCCCTCTGATGCTGGTGGACGGCGTTGAAGGTGTAAAATACGACGAGCTTGTTGAGATTGAGCAAAAGGACGGCTCTATGCGCCGCGGCAAGGTGCTCGAAATCAACCGAGATAAAGCGCTCGTGCAGCTGTTTGAGGGCTCGCAGGGCTTGCAGATTTCCACGGCAAAGGCACGCTTTCTGGGTCATAGCATCGAGCTTGGCGTATCGCGTGATATGCTTGGCCGCGTATTCGACGGTATGGGGAACCCCAAGGATGGCGGCGCTCCCATCCTGGCGGAAAAGTGGCTGGATATCAACGGTCAGGCAATCAATCCTGCCGCACGTGACTATCCCAACGAGTTCATTCAAACGGGTATTTCAGCAATCGACGGCTTGAATACGCTTGTGCGCGGTCAGAAGCTTCCCGTGTTCAGCATGAGCGGTCTGCCCCACGCAAATCTTGCGGCGCAGATTGCACGTCAGGCAAAGGTGCTTGGCTCTGATTCGCAATTTGCCGTTGTATTTGCCGCAGTAGGTATCACCTATGAGGAAGCAGATTACTTTATTTCGGACTTTAAGCGTACGGGCGCAATCGAGCGTACCGTGCTGTTTACCAATCTTGCAAACGACCCTGCTATCGAGCGTATTGCAACTCCCCGTATGGCGCTTACCTGCGCAGAATACCTGGCGTTTGAATGCGATATGCACGTTCTGGTTATCGTCACCGACATCACCAACTACGCAGAGGCCCTGCGTGAAACGTCGGCGGCACGCAAGGAGGTTCCCGGCAGACGCGGCTACCCCGGTTATTTATACACCGACCTTGCATCGATGTACGAGCGTGCGGGCCGTATCCGTGGCAAAAAGGGCAGTATCACGCAGATTCCCATCCTCACCATGCCCGAGGATGATAAAACGCACCCCATCCCCGACCTTACGGGGTATA
>JAFQWR010000003.1 GCA_017407365.1 Clostridia bacterium | reverse complement strand
TCAGAGGCTCGATGGCCTCCGTCGTTGCAAAATACATCGAATATCTGAGGGCTCGTCATCCCAATCCCGACGAAACGCGTTGCTTCATTACGCACACTGCAATGGATCCTGCTCTGGTGGAAATTGCCAAGGAAAAAACGAAGGAGCTTTTCTGCTTCCGTGAAATCTACGAAACGAGCGCAGGCAGCACCATCAATTCGCATTGCGGTATGGGTACGCTTGGCTTACTGTTTTTAGATAAATAATCCTTATTATAAACCTGAAACAAAAAGGAGGTTTACCGTGGAATTAGATATTTTGAAATGTGCAGATCCTGCCTTATATGAGGCAATGAGGGCGGAGCTTTGCCGTCAGCAGAGCCATATCGAGCTGATTGCAAGCGAAAACTTCGTTTCTCCTGCGGTTATGGCAGCGGCAGGCAGTCATCTGACCAATAAATACGCAGAGGGCTATCCCGCAAAGCGCTACTACGGCGGCTGTGAGCACGTGGACGTGGTAGAGGATCTTGCGCGTGAACGCTTAAAGGCTTTGTTCGGAGCTGAATATGCAAACGTTCAGCCCCACAGCGGTGCATCTGCAAACTTTGCCGTTTATTTTGCCATGCTTCAGCCCGGCGATACCGTAATGGGCATGGATTTAAGCAACGGCGGTCATTTAACGCACGGCAGCCCCGTAAACGTTTCGGGCAAATACTTCCATTTCGTGCCCTATGGGGTAGACAGCGAAACGGAAACCATCAACTACGACGAAATGCGCCGTATCGCCTTGGAGTGCAAGCCCAGGATGATCGTTTCGGGCGCAAGCGCATACCCCAGAACCATCGATTTTGCCAGAATCCGTGAAATCTGCGACGAGGTCGGTGCGTATATGATGGTGGATATTGCGCACATTGCAGGTCTGATTGTTGCGGGCGAGCATCCCTCCCCCGTGCCCTACGCAGATTTCGTCACCACCACCACGCACAAAACGCTGCGCGGACCCCGTGGCGGTGCGATTATGTGTAAGGAGCAATACGGCAAGGCAATCGATAAGGCAATCTTCCCCGGCACGCAGGGCGGCCCCCTGATGCACATCATTGCGGCTAAGGCAACTGCCTTCTACGAGGCCGGTCAGCCTGCGTTCAAGGATTACGCGCACCGCATCGTGTGCAACGCAAAAGCCATGGCAGAGGAATTCACCCGTCTGGGTATGCCCCTCGTATCGGGCGGCACCGATAACCACCTGATGCTGTTGCGTCTTACTCCCTACGGTGTAACGGGTAAGGATTTAGAGCGTCTGCTCGATTCCGCCAACATCACCGCAAACAAAAACACCGTACCAAACGAGCCGTTGAGCCCCTTCGTAACCAGTGGCCTGCGCGTTGGTACCCCCGCCGTCACCACCCGTGGTATGGGCGAGGAGGAAATGCGCCGCATTGCAGGCTGGATTGTGGATATCGCACAAAACGGCGAGCAGGCGGTGGCAAGGGTTAAGGCAGAGGTCGAGGCGCTTTGCGCACGCTTTCCCTTATATCCCGAGGCATAAATAAAGCAAGCAAAAGAGCGTGGGTTTTCCGCGCTCTTTTTTAAGTAAAAAATCTGCGTTGGGGAAGCCTTTTCTCCGATTGTTTAAGAGGTAAAGCTATGCTGCAATCTGCTTTTCCCATTCCGTTTCATAACAAAGCCGCACTGCAAGGCAAATATCTTTTTCTCGTGGGAGGATATCATTCCTCCGGTAAGGGCTGTCCTGATTGGGGTACCTCCGACCCCTCAGATATCCGCTTCATCGGAGATCATCTTGGCGACCTGACCGTGACGTATGCAAGCGGCACAAGGGATACCGTTCCTTTGGTTCTGGGCTATACCCTATGGCTGCGTTCCGTATGGGAAGAGGAGCCTGCTCCCTTTTTCGGGGAGGGCAGAAGGGAGGAAATTGCCGCACACCTGTATGACGCTCTGTGCCTATACGGCGCATGGGAAGGAAAGGAAAAATGGGTGCTGCGTGTGGAATTGCAAAAAGAGGCTGTTGTTTCTGTTGAAATTACGGGCAGAAAAAATACGGACGGCGCATCCGCAGTGCTGTGGGGTGGCGATAAGTCGGCACCTATCAAGCAGGGAGAGCCCGTTTTTACGGAGGGATACGTAACGGATTCTGAGGCTCTGCCATTTATGGAAGAGGATGCCCCCGACTTTTTTGCGCATCACACGGTAAATCCAAGAGCGTTACCCGTGGAAGAAATACAGGCGCATTTGCGTGCCGTATGCCATGCGCTTCATACCTTTGATGAGGATTTTCAAAAGGCACCTGCGTTTGTTGCTCCCGATGATATTCATTCGTGGCGTGTGTCGTTTGGAGGCTCGCCCTTAGCTGAGATTGCTACGGGTGTTGTATATTATAATATGCGCAACCTTTGTGCGCGTTCCGATGACGATGGCTTTATCCACACGTCTTATAAAGACGCACCCTCGTGGCGCTACGATGGCTTCGGACCCTACGTTTTGCGTGCCAATTCCTATTATGCAGATTATTACTCCCGCGACTGCGCACGTGCCGTTATGACGCTGAATCTTTTTGGAGAGAGCGGTAAAGGCCTGCGCTCCTGCCAAAAGGGCAACGAGCTTATGATGATCTACCCTCGGGATGGGGTTACTCTCGGTGGTATTCCTGTGCCCGGCCATTACAGCGTAATCTGCAACAAGCCCTATATTTACTCCCGGTTTCTCATCCACCGCGGATGGCCCACGCAGTACACGCCCGAGCGATTCGGTGCGGAATGCGGCAATCTCGGCAATCAGGAAACGGACGGTCACGGACTTATGATGATGGCAAATTATACCGCCTGGTGCGCAGAGGGTAAAAATCCCGATTGGGTCTCTAAAAGCTGGGAGTATATCTGCGAGGGCGCAAGGTGGATTTTGTGGTGCTTCGATCATCCCGAGCTTTCGTTTGTGAAAGAGGATCTTCTCTACGGCGAAACGGAAGCTGCCATGAACGATTACACTCTCTATGCCAATATCCCCTGCTATCTCGGGTTGCTGGGATATATCGAGATGGCAAAAGCGGCAGGATATACCGCCGAGGCGGAATGCTGGAAGGCTTATGCCGACCGCCTGCAAAGGGGAATTGATAAAGGATTTGCCTCGGGTGAGGGCTGGTTGCTGGAAAAATGCGGCTTCCATCACGAGCCCACGGTGACTATGCTTGCCGACGTCTTTGGCTACGATACCGCCGATATGCCTGCCGTGTGGGTGGAAAGATCCCGCAACAACTACTGCGCCGATCTGG
>JAFQWR010000030.1 GCA_017407365.1 Clostridia bacterium | reverse complement strand
GTTGGCAGGCTCAATGCCCGCGCCAAGGCGCAAAACTTCACAATTGAAAATATCAGGGAGCATATAGATTTTGCTCATTTATTTGGGGTAAAGGTTTATATTACCTTTAATACTGTGCTGACGGATGGGGAATATCCTGAGCTTTACGATACGGCAAAGGCTGCATATCTTGCAAATGCTGATGCGTTTATCGTGCAGGATCATGCCGTTGCACGGTTTTTACATACGCATTTTCCGCTGATACCCATTCATGCAAGCACGCAAATGGGCATTCACAATGCACAGGGTGCACACTTTGTTAAAGAGCTTGGCTTTTCACGGGTGATTCTTTCAAGAGAAAGCAGGTTAGAGGATATCAGACAGATTGCTTCTGTTATGCCAACGGAAGTTTTTATTCAGGGAGCTCTTTGTGTTGCCTTTTCCGGAAATTGCTATTTCAGCTCTGTTGCTTTTTCTGAAAGCGGAAACAGGGGTAGATGTCTGCAACCGTGCAGAAAAAAATATACAAGCAGTCTTGGTAATAAATGCGGCAACTATCTTCTTTCAACCTCTGATCTGTGCCTGGAAAAGCAAATAGGCGTATTGACTGAGGCAGGAGTTTGTTCGTTTAAGATTGAAGGACGTATGCGCAGACCGGAGTACGTAGCCGCATGTGTGCGGTTTTACAGAAAGCTTTTAGACGGAAAAACAATAACACCTAAGGATCGGGAAGCGCTGGCCTCAATGTTCAACAGGGGTAATTATACAAAGGGCTATTTGTATGGGGCAGATACACACGAGCTGATGAGTCCTGTTTTGCAGAATCATCGCGGTGTGGTGATTGGAAAAATAAGCTCTGTTTCAAAGAGAAGCTTTACTGTAAAAACGGACAAGCAGTTGCTTAAAGAGGACGGTTTTAAGATTCTAAGTGTAAACGGAGAGGAAAAAGGAGGAGCAAGCTTCATCGAGCGAAGCAACGAATCGACGGCTTGTTTTTCTTCTGAGATGCATGCATCTGTTAAGGCGGGAGATGTAATTTGCCGTACGACAGATGCTGCTTTGATAAAAGAATTGCAAAATTTTGATTGTAAAATTCCTATTGAAATTGATGTGGAATTTTATGCTGATACGCCGATGATTTTGCGTGGAAGATTTGCTGACGGATCTTCTGACGCCCAAATTAGCGTTGAAAACGAACAAAAGGTGCTTTCTGCACAGGAACACCCAATAACAAAGCAGGTGTTATTTAAGCAGTTAAATAAGCTTGGGAACGCACCTTTCGTTTTGCAATCGCTCAATGTTTTTACAGATGAAAAAGGTTTCCTTCCGCTTTCGGTTATCAACGCGACAAGACGTGAGCTTGTGCAAAAAATGATCGATTTCAGGCTTTCTACCTATCAGGACAGGTCGTTCAGTGTTGTTTCAATGAGTCAAGCGTCCCATGCGCAAAATGAAGATGGCGGTTGCTTTGACTGCGTTATTGTAGACGAGGATACGCGTTCTCTTGCAAGGCATTTCAAAACGGTCATCTATAAACCGCATTCTTATAGTAAGAATGATTTGTCTGAAATACTGCCGTACTGCAATGAGGATTCAGAGTTGTATCTTTACTTGCCCGTTTTCTTCACACAAAAGGAAGGGGAGGCCTTGTTATCAAAGGTAAGTGAGCTTTCGTATTCCGGCATATATGCTACGAATGCATCGCAGATTTCTTGGGCAAAGCAGTTTGGTTTGCGTGTCATCTGTGGGGCGGAGTGTAATACAATAAGCAGAGCTACGAGAGATTGCCTTCTTTCTATGGGGGCGCAACGTGTTGTTCTTTCCTATGAATGTAGCTATAAATACGCTTCCGAGCTGTGCGGAGCGCGCACCTTATTGCCGATATACGCAAGTCAGACTTTGATGCATCTGCATCACTGTCCTGTTCAGAACGCAACCGGCTGTACATGTGCAGATTGTAAATACAACGGTAAGCCGATTGCTTTAAGGGATGAAAACGGTTTTGTTTTTAATGTAATAAGACGGAGGATTGACGGTAGATGCTATTTTGAATTAAAAAACAGCATTCCGTTATTTGCTTTACCAAAACTCAATTGCAGGCTTTCCTGCTTGCTTGATTTCAGCGACTGCGATAAGGATAAGGCGGAGGCAGTCTATCGTGCTTTTGATGCTTACATAAATGGAAAGCCTTATGACAAGCAGCAGTTTGAGACGTTTCGTCCCTTTACCTATGGAAATTTATTCAGAACCGTTTAATGGAGCTTTTTATGAATGAAAAAACCTTTCAGGCATTAGAATTTGAGCGTATTCTTTCGGGTGTGCGCAGCTTTTGTATCAATGCTGACGGAAAAGAACAAACACAGCTTTTGATGCCGCAATCAGATTACACAGAAGCGAAGCGGCTTCTGGCGGAGACGGAAGAGGCTTTCAAAATATTATTCCAATACACGAAGGAACCGATTTTTGTTTACGATACGCTGGATTCTGTATTGGATAAGGCCGCTGTATTTTCTGTTCTTACGCCCGGTGAAATTTTGAAGGTGGCAAGATTATTGCGTGCATCGCGCATTTTCCAAACCACAGTTGCCGAGCTTCCCGATCAGTCTCTGACATATGTTCAGGGCGCTGCAATGGCTTTATATCTGAATAAGGAATTTGAGAAGCAGGTAGAGCGTTGTATTTTAAGCGAGGACGAGCTTTCGGATCATGCAAGTGAGGCGTTATATCAGATTCGCAGAAAAATCAGAAAATGCAATGATGATATTAAGGACAAGCTTGCATCCTATACAAAATCTTCAAATGTTTCCAAATACTTACAGGATAATATTGTCACAATTCGCGGTGGACGGTATGTAATTCCCGTAAAGCAGGAATACCGCAATATGGTTCAGGGACTTGTGCATGATCAGTCTGCGACAGGCGCAACACTTTTTATGGAGCCGATTGCTCTTGTTGAAGCCAATAACACCCTGAGGATGCTCAAAAGTGAAGAGCAGGCTGAGATCGAGCGCATTTTGCAGGCGCTTACCGGTGAGGTTGCAGGATTTGTTGGCGGCTTACGTTCTGATGTCGAAATTCTTTCGTATTGGGATTTGGTTTTTGCAAAAGCCAAATATGCAAATTCTATTCGTGCGATATGCCCCAAATTGAATTCCAATGGATATATCCATATTATATCGGGCAGACATCCGCTTATTTCCAAAAGCAAGGTTGTTCCCGTTACGATACGTTTGGGCAGAGAATATCGCTTACTTGTTATCACGGGTCCCAACACGGGCGGTAAAACGGTTACCTTAAAGCTGACAGGCTTATTTTGCTTAATGGCAATGTGTGGGTTATTTATTCCCTGTGAGGAAGGTAGCGAGGTTTCCGTTTTTGAACGTATATATTGTGATGTTGGTGACGAACAAAGCATTGAGCAATCGCTCAGTACTTTTTCTTCGCATATTAAAAACGTTTCCTTTATCACAGAAAACAGCAATGCTTCCACGTTGATTTTATTGGATGAGCTTGGTGCGGGAACTGACCCTGCGGAAGGAAGTGCGCTTGCTCTTGCAGTAACCGAGTTTTTATTGGAAACAGGCTGTAAGGGTATTATAACCACGCATTACGGCGAATTAAAGGAATATAGCCTGACGCATAGTCTCATTGAAAATGCTTCGATGGATTTTGATCCGAACACCTTTGCGCCCACGTACCGTTTGAATATCGGTGTTGCCGGCTCTTCAAATGCAATTGAAATTGCAAACCGTTTACAGCTGAATGCGCAGATTATTCAGCGTGCAAGAAGCTTTCTTTCAACAGAAAAAACGGAATTTGAAACTGTTTTGCGTAATGCCGCACAGGCAAGACACGAGGCTGAGGAAGAACGAGAGGAAATCAAACGTATAAAGCAGATATACGAGCAGAAGCTGATTCAGCTTGAAGAGGAAGCATCCAAGCTTCGTGAGCGAAGAGAAAGCATTTCTAAAAATGCCCGCCAGGAGGCTCGTCGCATTATTGGTGATAATCTGCAGGATGCCGAAGAGATTATTGCACAGATGAAGGAGCTTTTAGATAAGGAAATATCTGAGCAAACGCTTTTACAGGCAAGACAGCTTAAAAAACAGCTCGAGAATATGACGGTTTCAACTGAAGAGGATGAGGAGCAAACTGTTTTTTCTGACGAGCTGATTCCGATGGATTTCAGAGAAATCAAGGTTGGTGAACGTGTTTATGTAGGCTCGCTGAAGCGTAATGTTATTGTAGACGGAATCAATTCCCGTAAGAAGGAAATCACGGTAACCTCGGGCAGTGTTCGCACGCAGGTAAAGGCGAAGGATATTTTTAAGGAAATAGAGCAAAAGCAACAGCCTAAATCGCAACAGAAAATGCGTCAGCCAAAGCGTTATACAGGTGAAATCAAGCTACAGGGCTCGGTTACAAACGAAATCAAGTTACTTGGTAAAACCGTTGATGAAGCGTTGCCGTTGGTGGACGCGCTGCTCGATCAGGCGTATTTGGTTGGTTTACACGAGGTGAAAATCATTCACGGTGTTGGCACGGGCGCCTTGGGGCGTGGTATTCAGGGGCATTTGCTCGGTCACGCACAGGTAAAATCCTTCCGCTACGGAAAATACGGGGAGGGCGAGCACGGAGTTACGATTGTAGAAATAAAACCAAAAAAATAACCGTATAAAAGAGTGGTTTTGGTGCAATACTTAACGAATGAAAAACGGAGGGTATTGTATGAAAACTTTGATTCTGCAAGATATTATTTTGAATACGGTACGAAGAGACAAGCTTCCTATTACATTGATTTGTAATGGAAATATCAGATTTACAGGAACAATTCGCGGCTTTGACAATTATACCGTAATTATCGATTGTGAAAGCGAGCAGATTATGCTCTATAAATATAATATCGTTGCAATAGAATGCACAAAACAAATACTCAATGATTATTATAACAAGGATGTAGAATAGATGTTGCAAATCAGTCAAATCATTCAGCAGGCAGAAGATAAATTACAGCAAGCATTTCAAAGAATCGATGCTGTTGCATATAAGAATCAGGAAAAGGTGCTCAATGCATTTATGGAAAACCGTATTGCGCTCAGGCATTTTAATCCTACATCAGGATACGGTTACGATGATACGGGCAGAGATACCTTGAACAAGCTTGTTGCAAATTGCTTCAATGCAGAATCTGCGCTTGTTTCTCCGCATTTTTTGTCAGGCTCGCATACGCTTTGCGTTGCTTTGTTTGGTGTTTTACGTCCCAATGATACCATTTTAAGTGTTTCAGGAGCTCCTTACGATACTTTAGAGGATGTCATTCATAAAAAGGGTACAGGCTCGTTGGCTGATTTTGGCGTAAAATATGCTCAGGTAGATCTTGTGAACGATTCCTTTGATAAAGAGGCGATAGTATCTGCAATCCAAGAGTATAAGCCTAAAATGGCGTATTTACAGAGATCAAGAGGATATTCCGATCGTAAATCTCTTACGGTAGCGCAAATTGACGAAATCACCGAATACATACACGGGATTGACCCCGATATTATTGTGTTTTTAGACAATTGCTACGGAGAATTTACCGAGGTTACCGAGCCCAAGGTGGATCTGTTCGCTGGCTCTATGATAAAAAATCCCGGTGGCGGAATTGCGCATACGGGCGGTTATATTGCAGGAAGAACTGATCTTGTAGAGCTTTGTGCAAACCGTCTTACAACGCCTGCTACAGGATTTGAAATCGGATCTTATGCATACGGGTACAGGGATTTTTATCAGGGAATTTTTATGGCGCCTCACACAACGGCTCAAAGCCTTAAAGGAGCCATGTTAATTGGCGAGGTTTTAAGCAGTATGGGCTATACAATCATCGGCGGTAATCCCGAATATGATTTGATTCGCTCCATTCAGTTTAATGATGCAGACAAGTTGATTGCCTTTTGCAGAGAGATCCAATATGCTTCACCTGTAGATAGCTTTGTAACAGCATATCCTTGGGCAATGCCCGGTTATCAGGATGAGGTTATTATGGCGGCAGGCTGCTTTGTTCAGGGATCTTCCATTGAGCTTAGCTGTGATGCTCCGATCAGGCCGCCGTATATTGCGTATATCCAAGGCGGTTTAACGTATGAGCATATCAAAATTGCTTTGTCACGTGCGTTAAAGGCTATCTGATATTCAGCAGATCAGGAATAGAATATAAAACGAAAAGTATCAGAATAATAAGAAAACAGTTATATAGTAAACCATAGATATAAGACACTTGATATAAAGAAATGGATAAGCTATTGCTATCAAATAGGTAAAGAATTAAGTTATATGTTTTTTTATTGACGGTTTGCCTTGTAATTTACAAGAAGTGCTTTAAACGCGATTAAAACGGATATTCCTCATTAAGAAGCGCTTTTCACCCCTTGCATTCTGCGCAAAAGTTGTGTTTTGCGCAGAGTTATAGACCATCCGCGAAATTCTATTTGCGCTTCTCTGCTCTGTTTTTTCAAAATTTTTGAGCCATATTCCGTTCGTTTTCACTATGTTTTATGTCTTTATTTATTTCTGATTTCATAACTATTTTTACAAATTGTATTTTACTTGTATAAAAATAAATAAGGCGATGCAAAACACCTGCATCGCCTTTTTTTGTTGTAAGTTGTAATCAGATAAAAGACAGTATCAGAAACAGTATTACAGCAGGAACGCCGAATAAGCCAACAAGTAATCCTTTCCACCAGGTCAAAACAATTGTTACCCCGGGAATAAGGTTAATCAGAAATAAAACAACACAGCCCACAAGCGCGTTGATTGCAAGCTTTATAATAACCTTTACACTGAAATGCAGAAGTCTGAACACTACACATATAATTGCAAGCGTAATAAGAAAGCTGATAAGGGTTGAAATTAGCGGCATATTGATCTCCTTTATTATTTTCTTTACGGTATCCAAAGATATTTGCTGAGATCCACTCTTCCATCTTCTAAAAAGGTGATTCCTTCTTGCATAAGCCAATCGCGTTGCAGGCTTTCTCCTCCAAAGACAAACGCTTTAGAAAGCTCTCCAAAACGGTTCACCACTCTGTGACAGGGAATGATTTTAGGCTTAGGGTTTGCGTGAAGTGCAAACCCTACCTGCTTAGCTGCTCTTGGATATCCTAATGCTTTTGCTATGATTCCGTAGGTGGTAACTCTTCCCTCGGGAATCTGTTGCACAATTTGGTATACTTTGTCAAAAAAACCTTTCATTATTTAAGCAATCGTTATTGCGTCATTCATTGATTTTGCAAATATTGCGCGCGATACGCCAAGTAAAATTCCGTATTCTATGCGATCTGCTAAGTCGTTAGAATAACGGGTGATTCCAAACGCTTTTGCAACCTCTATGATCAGATCTTTAAGGAACAGATTCAGCTTTTCTTCCAATACGCTTTTTGCTGCTGCGATGATTTCGTAGGGAGGAATCTCCTCTGCCGATCGTTTCATCTTTGCTGTGTGCTCAAAGCGGAAGAAATCACAGCTTAAAATACTGTCGTTGCTACGGAAGAAGGTTGTTTTATCTAAAACCTCATGCTTGACATTCAGCATTCCAATCAGCTCCTCCATGCGTAAAACAAGCTTGGGAGTGCTGCGTGAGATGCCGTAGCTACCCAGCGTTCGTTTGATGAGCAATGATTTTGCAATGGGCTGCTCCAGCTCTATAATCCGTTCCATTTTAGCAATGATCTCTTTTTGATTTTCCGGATTATAGATATACTCTGTTGTTACAGGATACAGCTTAACGTTGGCTACAACATAATCCTTACCGTATTTACTTAAGGTCTTCCCTGCTTTTTTCTCCCCGGTTTTTCCCATCAGTCTGTTGAGATAATCACGGATTTTTTTAATCTCTCTCTTGGGATTGTGGAAGAAATTGATGCTCCATATACGGTATACATTCCATCCAAGTCGCTTTAGAGTTGCATTTTGCAGGATGGTTCGGTCTTTTGCACTCTTAGAGGAATAAGCTGTATAGCCGTCACATAAAATTGCGAGCAAATACTTTTTCTTGTTGCGGGGATCCATAACGGCGGTATCAATCTTGAAGTCTGATACACCGACGTTATATGAGCAGTCAAAGCCTACCGCCTGCAGCTCCTGTGCTATATAATAGCCGATTGCTTTATCGGTTGCAACAACATCATGTTCGTTTACTGCAAGCATGGTTTTACCCTTATCCGCAAATTCCAGGAAGGCTTTAAGCCCGGCTACGCCCTTAGAGTTGGTTTTGGATAGATCGAGCATACCTGCCGTGATGGACGAGAACACCACCATTTCTGCGCGTGCACGAGTTACTGCTACGTTCAGACGGCGCCAACCGGAAACCTGGTTTATGGGACCAAAATTGAGCATCAGTCTTCCGTACTGATCGGGGCCGTAACCAACGGAGAACAGTATTACATCTCGTTCATCGCCCTGTACGTTTTCGAGGTTTTTTACAAATATCGGTTCGTCGCCGTTGTTTGCAATGCTTTCTAGCTTGTTTTTGATAAGTGCGGCATTTAATAAATCTTCTACAGCATTTTGCTGTGCGGTAGAAAAGGTTACAATACCGATACTCATTTTACGCTTTTCAGGTGATTTTAACCTTGTGATGACCTCTGCGACAAGAGCCTCTGCCTCTTTTTTGTTCTGTTTTGTTGTTCCTCTGTCGTATACGCCGTCTACATAGCGAAGGGTAACCTTAGATTCCAACGAATCCGGTGACGGGAAGGTATTTAATCTGTTTCCGTAATACATGGTATTACTGAATGCAATCAGGCTTTCATGACGGGAACGGTAGTGCCACAGCAAATGCTTTTCGGGCATGCCCAAAGCAAGGCAATCTTCCAGGATGCTTTCCAGATCCTCATTTTCTAAATTGTCCTCATCGGTGTAATCGGAGTGGAAGAATGAGGTCGGCGGTAGCTGCTTGGGGTCACCTACTACAATTACGGATTTTCCGCGCGCAATTGCCCCTATTGCTTCGCTTGTTGGCATTTGTGATGCTTCGTCGAAAACAACGAGGTCAAACATTCCGTAATCGGGCTCTAAATACTGCGAAACACTGATGGGGCTCATCAGCAAGCATGGTGCAGTAAGGCGTACAAGTCCGTCTATTTCGGTAAACAACTTGCGAAGCGTCAGCCCTCTCATGTTGGATTTAACCGCACGGGAAAGCATGACGATTTCCAGGCTTAACGGGCCCTCTGTATCGGTATCGGGCAGTGCGGATATAAGCTTGTTATAGATTTCTAAGCGGCTGAGCTTTTCGAAATCCTCGCAGGCATAGCGGAATTTTTCGATTTTTTCATCGAGCAATGCGCCTGAGAAGGTGGAAAGTACAGAATCCTCCTTCACTTCCGTTTCTACGAACATCTGATAAATGCGCTTACGGAAGCAGGAAACAAGATTTTGTCCGTTTAATCTGCCGTCAAGAAGCGGTTCAATAAGGAAGGAAAGTCCTTCCTCCTCAAGCTTTTTGCTGAGTGTGTTAAACCTGCACCAGGAGGGTAAGATATCAAGATTGTCTAATAAAGCACCTACCTTAGCGTTTAACGTGTCGCAATAGTTTTCGTCTAACTGCGTATAGTCAGCTGTTAAGCTTGCGTCATGACGGAAAGCCTCTACAGCAGGTAAAAAGCCTGTTTTATACGATTGAATAAACTGTTGTAATATGCGGTTGGGTTTATCGGAGCGGAAAATTTTACGGCAAATGTCCGTAAAATGGTCAAAGCTGTAATCAGAAAATAAATCCTCCGCGGTATCAAACAGAAGCTGAACCTTGTATAAAATACTTTTCGCTTCCTCTTTTCCGATTTTTCTGCCTCCGAAAATGGATGATAAAGCAGCCGTGTGATTTTCTAACTTGGCTTGCAGATCGTAAATGCTTAGCAGAAGCTTAAAGTCAGAAACAATAGAAAGGTCATCTGCTTTTCTGCGGTAAGCTACGCGCTCCATCTTGCGGTATAACGCCTTTAAGGCAGGAGATTTTTTGTAATCCTTGCCAAAGTCATGTAGATCGGCGGCAATCTGCTTATAGGAAGCAGGCAGTTCCACAAGGATCTTGTACTGTTCATTATAT
>JAFQWR010000029.1 GCA_017407365.1 Clostridia bacterium | reverse complement strand
GTACGGCCGGAGGGGTCGCCCACCATTGCCGTGCCGCCACCGACTAAAACGATGGGCTTATGACCTGCGCGTTGCATATGACACATTGCCATCAACGGAATAAAGTGGCCGATGTGCAGACTGTCCGCCGTGGGGTCGAAGCCGGTGTAAAAGGGAACACAGCCCGATTCCAGCTCCTTCTTCAAATCCTCCTCGTACACAGTCTGACGAATAAATCCTCTTTCGGTTAATACCTCAAAAGCTCCTTTCATAAAGCATCTATAACTCCTTGTTTTACTCTGTTTATTTTTACACGGGCATTTTAACGCCCTTATTTACCTGTTTTTTGCACGCTATTAACGCTTTAACAAATCCCCCAGGATACGTATACCCTGTTCAATTCTATCCACACTTTCGTTTGAGAAGTTCAATCTGATGTATTGCTCTCCCTTGCCGTCGGCAAAGAAATCGCTTCCGCACACAAAGGCAACCCCTTGGCTTATCGCCTGCAAAAAGAGCTCTCTTGCAGGCATTGGCACCTTACACCAGATGAACAAGCCACCCTCAGGCTCTGCAAATTCCGCCTCCTTGGGAAAATACCTCCGCATCGCCTTCAGCATTGCATCGCGCTTAAAGCGGTACACAGGCAGGGACGCCTCTACACGGCGCTCCAGCTCACCCTCGCGCAAGAAGCGCATAGCCACCGCCTGACTGAGCGTTGCGGTATGCACATCGGTTGCCTGCTTACCCACGGTGAGCTTGGCGATGAGCGTGCGAGAGGCAATCATGGCACCCACACGCATTGCGGGGGAGATTGTTTTTGAGAAGCTGGTGAGATACACCACGTTTTCGCTCTGGTCAAAATGCTTGATGGCAGGCAGATGCCTTCCGCTGTATCGGAGCGCACGGTAGGGGTCATCCTCTAAAACGATGACACCGTATTCCGCCGTCATTTTGGCAATCGCCCTGCGCTTTTCCTCCGAGAGCGTTTTGCCCGTGGGGTTGGAAAAGTTGGGCACAAGATACAAAAGCTTGGGACGGTGCGTGCGGATTTTTTCCTCGAGGTCCACGATGTCGATGCCGTCCGCCTCAGAGCGCACGCCGATTGCCCGCGCCCGATAGGTTTTTGCGATATGCAGGGCGGCAAGATAGGTGGGATCCTCCACGAGAAGCACATCTCCCTCGTTCAGAAACAGCTTGTAGCAAAGATCGATGCCCTGCTGTGCGCCGCTGACAATCAGCACGTTTTCGGCTGACGCCTTGATTCCCATACCGCCGACATGCTTTGCAACCGCCTCTCTGAGCGGTCGGTAGCCCTCGGTTGCTCCGTATTGCAAAAGCGAAAGGGCGTTTTCGCCCGAAAGAAGCTCATCGGTATAGGTGCGGTAAGCATCCAAGGGCAGGCACTCGCTTGCAGGCATACCGCCCGCAAAGGAGATTACCTCGGGGCTTTCCACAAGCTTAAAAATTTCTCTGATAGAATTTCCTCGCAGATTTTTCATCCGTTCACTGAAACGGTATTCCACACCCCTTCCTCCTTTTTGCTTTGCTTTTTCTTTATTTTTCAGTATACCACATTCTGCGTAAAAAGAAAACCTTTTTGCTGTTATTTGGCGCAAAAAGGCTTGAAATATATTGCAACAGGCAGCAAAAAGCCTACGCTTATTCCTCCTCGGAAAGCAGCTCCTTGGCGTAGATACCGAAGCTGAGCTCGGTGCGCTTGCGCATCATCTCGCAGGAGAGCTGATAGGGCTCGTGAATATCCCCTTCTAAGTAAATGGAATTTGCGCTGCATCCGCCACTGCAATGGTTGCGTGCAAAGCAATTTTTACACTTGGGCTTGGTGAGAAGGTTTGCTTCTCCGAACATCTCGCGCAGGGGCTCGTTCAGCTTTCTCTCAAAGACGTCACCCAGAACGTATTCCTCGTTTTCGGCAAAGCGATGGCAGGGATAAATTTTACCGGAGGGCGTTACCGCAAGATATTCGGTGCCCGCACCGCACCCGGTAAGACGCTTCTTTAAGCAGGGGCCGCCACGCATATCCACCATAAAGTGGAAGAAATTGAACCATTTCTCCGTTTTACGGCGCTTGATATATTCGTGTGCCAGAATTTCGTATTGCTCTAAAATACGGGGCAGATGCTCCTCTGTGATGGCAAGAGGATCTCCCTTATCCAAAACAACGGGCTCGATGGAAATCTGATCGAAGCCAAGATCGTTCATATGCAGAATGTCTGCCGCAAAATCGGTGTTGAGCGCAGTGAAGGTTCCGCGCACGTAGTACGATTTGTCGCCGCGCGTTTTGCGGAAGGCAATAAACTTATCCTTGACGATTTCGTAGGTGTCCTTGCCGCCAACCGTTTTTCTTACACGGTCGTGCACCTCACGTCTGCCGTCGATGGAAAGCACAACGTTTTCCATCTCCTCGTTGAGGTAAGCGGTGATTTCGTCGTTTAACAGCAGACCGTTGGTGGTTAAGGTAAACTTAAAGACCTTACCGCACTCTGCCGCACGCTCCTTGGCGTAGGCAACCGTCTGCTTTACAACCTCAAAATTCATCAAAGGCTCGCCGCCAAAGAAATCCACCTCTAAATTACGACGCTTACCGCTACGTTCAATCAGAAAATCGATGGCATTTTTGGCAACCTCAAAGGGCATATGCCCCATTTCGCCGTTATAGCTTCCGCCGCCTGCAAAGCAGTAGGTGCAGGCAAAATTGCACATATGAGAAATATGCAGACAAAGCGCCTTTACCTCGCCGGGAGCGGTGTCCAAGGTGATTTCGGGCATCTCTGCAAACAGAGTACCCTCTGCCTTCAATGCGTTCAGCTCCTCCTCCGCCTGCATAAGCTCGGCTTCGGTGATGCCCTCAAACGAATACTCCTCGCCCGCCCATTTGCGACAAAGCTCGTAGGCAGGTCTTTCGCAAGCATGAAGACTTCCGCTTGCTACGTCGTAGAGAAGATATAAATCCTCAAAGGTAAAACAATGAACCATAACTGATGACCTCTTATATAATGGGAGAAACTACTGTCTGATGCTTGACGTCGATGACGCCGAGTGTATTGACGCGGAGCGAAGGAATCACGGGCAAGCTGACGAAGGAAAGATTCATCAGCGGATCGATGCTTTCTGCACAGCCCAGACCGTGCAGCGTATGCTTCAGCTCCACCGTTTTGCGGTACGCCTGCTCTGCCGTATCCAGGCACATAAGCCCTGCTATGGGCAGGGGCATTACGCACAGCACCTCGCCCTCTACCGCAATTGCAACGCCGCCGCCTGCTTCCTTTACCGCATTGGCGGCAACCGCCATATCCTCATCGGTGACACCTGC
>JAFQWR010000028.1 GCA_017407365.1 Clostridia bacterium | reverse complement strand
CCTCCATGCAGGAGATGAAGCTGCAACGCATCCGCATGATGCTGATTGACAACTACTTCTGCGATACCGAGGAGCAGTTTACCTCCAAGCAATACAACTGGAATTCCCAAAAAATGCAGGACGTCTACCTCATTTTAGACACCGCACAGCAGCTTGGCATCTCCGTTAACGTAACGCTGTGGGGCTTTGCAGGGCAGTGGATTGCAGATCAGCAGGATACCGAATGGGTAAAGCCTCCCAAAACGGATGAGGAGAGCCGGCAAAAGGCCTGCGAGCTGATTGCAGACGTGATGGAATATCTCGTGGATACCAAGGGATACAGCTGTATCAACGAATTTACCTATATGAACGAGCCCAACTCGCGCTACAACCTGACCTACGGCGAAAGCAGAGGCTTTACCCTCTACGCCGAATTCGTCAAGAAGCTGCACGATGTGTTTGTTCAGCGCGGTCTGCGCAACAGAATTCTGTTCAATATGTCGGACGATACCACCAACTACGTATGGCTGGAAAAATGTGCCATGACCTTGGAGGGCTACGCAGATGTTCTGAACAGCCACAACTATCAGATGAAGGACGATCTCACCAACGACGCCTACTGCAATCGCGGCACGTACAAGCTGACCACCGTGAAGGGCATCTCCGAAACGTACGGCTTCCCCATTCTGTTCAACGAGTTTGGCGTGGATAACGGCTTCTACACCAACGCAGGCGAATTCGAGGTATTCAACTCCGGTCTGCGTGCGCTCACCATATCGCGTCAGATGATCAACGCCATGAACAACGGCGTGGTGGGCGGCACCTTCTGGACGTACTACACCATTCACAACGACGACCCGTATGTTCTGATCACCTACAACAAAACGGAAACGGAAAGCTATCAGGCAACCCAGCTTTACTATGCATTCTCGCTGTTTACCCGTCTTACAGCGATGGGAAGCGAAATCTACTACATCGATTCGGATGACGGCGATGTGTGTGCCTGTGCCTTGAAATCGAAGGATGGCAGGTGGACATATTTTGCGGTGAACACCTCCGAAAGCGACAGGCAGGTTACCTTTGCAAACTCCTACGAGGAGGTTCCCTCGCTTGGCAGCTACCTGTTCGAGGCAGACGGCGCCTACAAAAGCAAGCAGCAGATTGCCGCAAGCGGAACGGCTGTGGCAGAGGGAAGATATATCCGGACGGTGCTTCCCGCAGGCTCTTTGGTTGCTCTTTCCTCCTTTTAACAAGCTATGAAGAGCGCGGTAAACAGGATAAGAATTATGATCACAGTGCTTTCAGCAAGCCTTCATCTGGGGGCTTGCTCCCCTTCGGGGGGAAATACGGGCGGAAAGGAGCCGGAGCAGCACGCGTACATCGCAAAGGAGGTGCTTGCCGAGCAGATTCTGCCTTCATCCCTTCCGCTGTTTGTGGAATCCACCAACGGCTACCTCACCGAGGGCTTCGGTGCAGAGATAGACCCCACCTTCCTCACGCAGAAGGTAGGCAAAAATATGCCCACCTACGACGGCAAAACGTATACCGTGCAGGCAGAGGACTGGAACAAATACATCATTCCCGCCTTCGAGGAGATGAAGCCGCAAAAGGTGCGTGTGATGTTTGTGGATACCTACATTTGCTCTACCGAGCATCAGTTTCTGAATAAGGACTACGATTGGCAGTCAGAAAAAATGCAGGACCTGCGCAGGGTCTTAGGCCTTGCCCGGGCAAACGGTGCGCGCGTCAACCTCACCTTCTGGGGCTGCGGTCAGCCGTGGCTGATGGAGCAGAGCTACCAAAATTGGGTGACCAACGCAAAGCCCGCTCTTGTGCGCGAGGCGTGCGTGCTGTTTGCGGATGCCGTGCAAAGGCTTCTGATGGAGGGGTACGATTGCATTTCCGAAATCACCTTCTACAACGAGCCCAACTACTATTTCTACAAAACGTATGGCTTCTGGGAGGAAGAGGCGTATGCGGCGTATGTGGATACCCTGCTTGTGCTGAAGGACGTGTTTGATGAATACGGTTTAAGCGGCAGGCTGACCTTCAATATGTCGGACGATTCCAACGACAGAGGCTGGATGACCTACGTGCTGAGCGAGGCAAAGGACTATCTGGATATTGTAAATACCCATCAGTATTACGTAAGGGACGGTATGACGCAGAAGGAGCTGACCGAGGGCGGTCACTTTTCGCTTGCGTATATGCGTGAGCTGCGCAAAAATCACGGTGTACCCATCGTGATGAACGAGTTTGGCGTAGACAACGGCTTTTACGAGCAGGCAGGCGATAATCAGAGCTTTTTCGGCGGAGAAAGAGCGTTGACGCTGGCAAACTACCTCGTCAATGCAATGAATCACGGGGTTTCGGGCTTCAACTACTGGTGCTTCTACCCCTGCCACGGCGCAGATTTTTTCAGTCTGATTTCCTTTTCCTCCGAATACGGTGTGCCCTATCTGCCCACGCAGTTCTACTATGCGTATTCTCTTTTCACAAGGCTCACCGCGGTGGGTAGCGAAATTTACGAAATCCAATCGGACGAGGAGGGAATTTCTGCGGTTGCCTTGAAATCGAAGGATGGCACGTGGTGCTATCTGCTCACCAACCTGCAACAAAACGACCGTATCGTTTCGGTTGCCAATTGCTTTGCGCCCGTGCATAGGGCAGAAAAATACACCTTTCTGGCAAGCAATCAATACAGAAAGCAGATTGCGAGCGAGCAGACTGTAACGGCAACGGGCAGAATTTCCGAGCTCGTGCTTCCCGCAGGCAGCTTCGTATTGCTTAAACAAATAACACAAGAATAATCAGGAGAGGATATGAAATATAAAGCTTCCGATTTTACGTTAGAGGAAAAATTTCAGCTGATGACGGGCTATGCGCACGGTATGCAGACCAACGGCTTGCAGGGCAAGCTTCCTTTTTTGTGGCTGAGCGACGGCCCCAACGGTCTGCGCTATCTGGATACCTCTACGGGCGTAATGTTCACCCGTAAGTCCATTTCCTACCCCGCCCCCGTGGTTATGGCAAACAGCTGGTCTACCGACGTTCTGTATAAAACGGGCGTGGGCATTGCGGACGAGTGCGTGGAAAACGACGTTGCCGTGCTGCTTGCCCCCGGGGTAAACATCAAGCGTACGCCCCTTTGCGGCAGAAACCTTGAGTATTATTCCGAGGACCCCTATCTTGCGGGTATGCTTGCCAAGGCGTTTATCGAGGGCGTGCAGTCTAAGGGCGTTGGCACCTCGCTCAAGCACTTCTGCTGTAACAACCGCGAGTTCGACCGTATGGCGCAAAACAGCGAGGTAGACGAGCGCTCCCTGCGCGAAATCTATCTGCGTCCGTTCGAGATTGCGCTCACCGCGAAGCCGTGGACGGTTATGTGCAGCTACAACCCCGTAAACGGCGTGTATATGTCCGAAAACAAAAAGTACCTTAAAGGGCTGCTCAGAGAGGAGCTGGGCTTCGACGGGCTGATTGTTTCCGACTGGGGCGCCGTGCATAACCGTGTAAAGGCACTCAAGGCAACGTTAGACCTCGAAATGCCCTACAATGCGCAAAGCGAAAGAATTCTCAGCGAGGCGTATGCCGCAGGGCAGTTTACCGAGGAAGAGCTGGATTTCTGTGTGGAAAACGTATTGCGCCTCTGCGAAAAGTTTGAGGAGGCAAAGCCCCTGCGCAAAAAGACGCTCTCCGACGAGCAACGCTTAAGCATTTCCAAGGCGGCGGCGCTCGAGGGTATCGTTCTTCTCAAAAACGAAGGAAACGTTCTGCCCATTCAGAAGAATGCGCGTGTGGTCATCGTGGGCGACCTTGCCGAAAGCCCCGTATACAATGGCGGCGGCTCCTCCCGTGTGGAAAATAAGCACAAAATCACGCCGCTTGCCGAGTGCCTCAGGGAAGCGCTTCCCAAGGCGCAGATCGATATGGAAAGCGGTCAGTATTTCACGGGCGCACAAACGAGGGACGACGCCGTGATGTTTATGCACACCTTCAAAAAGGCAATCGAAAAGGCAGAGGCTGCCGATATGGCGATTGTGGTGGTGGGCAACAACAATGCGGTGGAAATCGAGGCAACCGACCGCTATACGTTAAGGCTGACCCCGCTCTGCGAGGAAATGATCAAGCGCATTTCCGCCTACAACCGCAATACCGTGGTGGTGATCGAGGCAGGCTCTGCCATCGATATGCGTGCCTGGATTGACGGCGTTGCAGGCGTGGTATTTGCCGGCTTTGGCGGCGAGGCAATCAACGATGCGCTTGCTGACATTCTGTCCGGCAAGGTATGCCCCTCGGGCAAGCTTACCGAAACCTTCCCCCTCTCGGTGGAGGATACTCCCTCTAAAACGGAGCTGGGCAACTCGTTCACCGAAAGATACGCCGAGGGCATTATGGTGGGTTACAGGTGGTACGATTCCCGTAACCTCGACGTGCTTTTCCCGTTTGGCTACGGTTTAAGCTACGCGCAGTTCGAATATTCCGATTTGCGCCTCGAAAAGCAGAGCGAAACGGACTACCTGCTGCGGTACAAAATCAAAAACGTTTCCAACGTAGACGGCAAAGAGGTTTCTCAGGTCTACGTGCAGGATGTTTTCAGTATGGTCGAACGCCCCAAAAAGGAGCTTGTTGCTTTCAGTAAAGACCTCATCAGGGCAGGAGAGGAAAAGGAAATCACCGTACAGCTTTCCGCCGATTCCTTTGCTTATTATAGCGTTTCCTTCGATAAGTGGTATGTAGAAAACGGAAAGTTCAAGGTGTTTGTGGGCGCCTCCTCGCGCGACATCCGCCTGGAAGCATCCCTTGTCATTCAGCTGGACGAAGCAACACAGCAGTCCACGAGATAGCCGCGCGGCAACAGGCTGTAAGGCTTACAGGATATACCGATCACAGTCTAATGCACCCTGCCCGAAAGCGCGGGGTGCTTTGCTTTATGGTCGGTTTTTGCAGTGCAATACAAGGCACAGCCTGCTCAAAAAGCGTTTTTTGTGGCTTATTCTGAGGGCGCAGAGGCTGCTTTTCAGGTTGGTTTTGTGGCGCAGGGTAGCCATCGCAAAAGCGGTTTTTGTGGCTCATTCTGAGGACGCAGAGGCTTCTTTTCAGGTTGGTTTTCTTGGCACAGGGTAGCCATCGCAAAAGCGTTTTTTAAGGCTTATTCTGAGGGCGCAGAGGCTTCTTTTCGGGTTGGTTTTGTGGCGCAGGGTAGCCATCGCAAAGCGCTTTTTGTGGCTTACAAAGGCAAATACGTACGCAAAAGCAAGCCTTTTCAGGTAAAAAAAAGAGAGCGAGGCGGAGTTTTCCGTTTCGCTCTTTTTGTTTGGGTTGGGTGCGGTGAGATTGCAGGGGGGTGAGTTGTTTTTTATCCGCAGATTGGAGAGGTAAGGTATGTTGTTTTCTTATCCGCAGATTGGAGAGGTCGGGTATATTATTTTCTTATCCGCAGATTGGAGAGGTCGGGTATGTTGTTTTTTTATCCGCAGATTGCAGGGGTTATTTATCCTTTTTTACGCTCAGAATATCGTCTGCGGAGCAGTTCAGATAGGAGCACAGTCGGGACAGCGTGGATAGTGAGGGCTGAATTCTTCCCGAGAGGTATTGCGAAACGGTAGGCTTCGAAACACCGATTGCCTGAGCGATCTCGGTTTTTGTTTTTCCCGATAGCTCAATCTCTTGCTTTAAGTTTTCGCTGATGATTTTGTCTAATGATTTTTCCATACTAATATTGTACCGAAAATTGACAAAAAATACTTGACAATTAGGTATCACCTAATACATAATACTGCTTGTATTTAGGTAAAGCCTAATAAACAACCAAAAAATATGGAGAGGAACAAATGAAAAAGCTTGCAATTGTCGCTATCGTTATGCTCATCGTCTTTATCGGCGTGGGTATTTTTGCGGTGATCAATTCGTTTGAGGGAGATATGGTTACCGAGGCGTACGTAGAGCCGATCAACGTGGTAAAGGAGGCTTCCGTGCTAACCACTGCGGAAAATCCTTCCGCTAAGGTTGTGGAGGGCTGGCACGATGAGTCCGGGAATAAATACTATATTATTTTGCTTGGTAAGCTTGAAATGGCAGAGATTTACAATCTGGATTCCTTTGTGTATAACACGGCAATAAAGGAGCGCAAGATTGAGCAATCGACTGTTACACAGGATACCATTATCAACACCTATACACAGCACGTTTCGCAAACGATCAGTTCAGAAACTGTCGTTAAGATGGAAAATCAGCTTAAGGTATCGGCAGGGCTTAATAAGGG
>JAFQWR010000027.1 GCA_017407365.1 Clostridia bacterium | reverse complement strand
TTCGCGCATGAGATCAAGGAAAATCTGCGAGCCAAGCCTGCCGAGATCACCCGTAATAATACAGTCGTATTGAAGGGCTCTTTCGCCTGACTCACGCAAAAAGGTCAGCAGGGTATCCCGTGCGGCAGGAGCCATAGCCGCCCCCATATTGTTGGCGTCCACAATGCCGTAATCAACAACTCTTCCAAGCGTCGCCCGTGTGATTGCAGGGTACCCCTTTCCCCTACCGATGACAGCCGCACCTGCCCCTGTTACCGTCCACTGCGCGGTGGGCGTACGCATTGTGCCAAGCTCTAAGGGATAGCGGAACTGCCGTTCTACCGAAGAAAAGTGTGAGCAGGTACAGCATAGCACGTTGCGGTAATATCCGCCGTCTACCGACATTGCGCCAAGCGCAAGACTGAGCGCCATGGTAGAGCAGGCACCGTACAAGCCCGAAAAAGCAACGGGAAATTCCCGCGCGGCAAAGCACGAGGATATAATCTGATTCATCAGATCTCCCGAAAATATTGCATCAATCTCTGAATGCCCCTTGGGCGCATGAGAAAGGGCATCCTCTATTACAAACGAAAGCATTTGTCTTTCCGTTTTTTCAAAGGTTTCCTGACCAAAGGTATCGTCTTGCATCACGTGGTGAAAATAGCCGCCGTAAGCGCCCTCTGCCTCTCTTTTTCCCACAACGGTTGAGGTACTGACGATGCTTGGCCTGTTGGCAAAAACAAAGGTATGCACAAATGCCTCCTAAAACAGGGAAATAACGTAGTAAATCAGCCCTACCAACACGGAGGACACAATACCGCTGACAATGACAGGACCTGCTACAACGAACATTTTTGATTCCATTCCGTAAACATAGCCCTCTGTTTTGAACTCTATGGCAGGAGAAACCACAGAATTCGCAAAGCCTGTGATGGGTACAACAGAGCCTGCTCCTGCCACCTTACCGATATCGTCATATACACCGATACCCGTTAACAGTGCGCCGATAAAAATGAGTATGGCGGTTACGATACTGCCAATGCTTTCCTCAGAAAAGGTGGGGAGCGCCGCAGTTATTACCTCCTTCAACACCTCACCAAAGACACAGATTGCCCCACCGACAGAAAATGCAATCAACACGGTTTTGATTATTTTACTTTTGGGGTCTTTACGGCATACATAACGAAAATATGCTTCGTTTTTTTGTGTGTTTTCGATCTTTTTCACTGCTTTTCCCCTCCCTTCGGCTCAAAAGGCTTATGGGAAATCTCCTGCTCGTCCGTCTGGCGCAAAAATGGATTTTCGTATATTTTTCTCATACCGTTATTATTTCACCCAAAAAACTATTTATACGCAAAGAAAAAGGCTTTTGAACCCAATCGCTCAAAAGCCTCTTCAAAGCTGTATCAATGCTCTATTGTTGAAATTTTTCCGCAGGCTAATGCATACGCACCGTAAACACCCTGCCAGCCGTCTAAGGAGAATTTACGAATCCTTTTGGCAAGAACTTCGGGAATATATGGCAGTAAATGATCAATCGCCGCAGACATACCGCCGCCTATCACAAAGCATTGCGGAGCAAATACGGCACTGACGGTTTGCAAAACCTGCCCAAGCATTTCTGCCGCAGTTTTTACCACCTTTTTTGCAACAGGGTCCCCCTGCTGATACAGACGGAACACCTCTGCCGTGCTGACTTCTTTTCCAGAAAGGTCTGCATAGCCCTTTGCTACGGATGTACCGCTTGCATAAAGCTCTGCGCAGTTGACCTTGCCACAGGGACAAATACGCACCTCATCGGTTGCAACACGCAAATGGCCAAAATCTGCCACGTTACCGTCACCGACAAAAAGCTTTCCGCCTACAATCAAGCCACCGCCAACGCCTGTGCTGAGTGAAAGATACGCCATTTCGGTTACTCCCTGCCCTGCACCGAACAGATATTCACCTGCCGCGGCGGCATCACAGTCGTTATACAGAACCGTTTTACAGCCAAAAATCTGCTCAGACAGCGCACGTAGCGGAACGTTTTTCCAGCCCATTGTAGCAACGAAAATAATTTCGCCCTCTTTAACGGAAAGAGGTCCGGGGGCGCCAATGC
>JAFQWR010000026.1 GCA_017407365.1 Clostridia bacterium | reverse complement strand
AGCGGAGCCGCATTCGGGACGGTGCGCAAACACGGCGGTATGAGAGGAGCCGGAATCGAACCAGACATCCATAATATCCTGCTCCTTACGGAACTTGGTACTGCCGCAATGTGCGCAGGCGGAAAGCCCTGCAAGAGCCATCCATTCCTCTGCGCTTCTTTCGTACCACGCATTGGAATCCTCTTTTTCGAACACAGAGGCAACTGCCTCAAAGAATTTACGATCGATGATGGGTTCACCGCATTCCTCACAGATTACCATAGGAATGGGAACGCCCCAGGCGCGCTGACGGGAGATACACCAATCGTTGCGATCGGCAATCATCTTGACGATACGGTCGTAGCCCCAACGGGGATACCACGTTGCCGTTCCTGCCGCCTCGATGGCCGCCTCCTTGAATTTATCCACGGAAACGAACCACTGACGGGTAGCACGCATTAAAATGGGCTTATGACAGCGCCAGCAATGGGGATATTGGTGCTTGATCTTCTTTTCGCCCAGCAAATAGCCATTTTCGCGCAGATAATCCACGATGGCAACATTGCTCTTATCGTAGGTTAAGCCGGCAAATTGACCCGCTTCTGCCGTTTGTACGCCGCGATCGTCCACAGGCACAACGATGGGCAGGGAGGGATATTTGGAGCATACGATATAGTCATCCATACCAAAGCCGGGAGCGGTATGCACGCAGCCCGTGCCTGCTTCCAGCGTGACGTGCTGACCGACGATAACAAGAGAATCTCTTTCCAGGAAGGGATGGCGGCAAACAGCGTATTCCAGCTCCTCGCCCTTTACCGTGCCAAGCACAGCGTATTCCTCTACACCGCACTCCTTCATAACGCCCTCGACAAGCTCCTTGGCAATGACGTACGCCTCACCCTCCACCGCTACAACGGCATATTCAAACGAGGGATTCAGAGAGATTGCAAGGTTGCCGGGAAGGGTCCACGGAGTGGTCGTCCAGATGACGAAGGAAAGCCTTTTTCCCTCGGCAAGAGCCGCAAGGGAATCGGGAACCTTAACCGCAGGGAACTTGACAAATACGGTTACGCAGGGATCCTCTGCGTATTCGATTTCTGCCTCTGCAAGCGCAGTGCCGCAATCGGGGCACCAGAACACAGGCTTTAAGCCACGGTACACGCAACCGCGGAGCGCCATTTCGCCAAAGACACGGATCTGCTCTGCCTCGTAATCGCCCGTGAAGGTGATGTACGGATGCGCATAATCTGCACGGCAGCCCAGACGCTCGAAGGATTTGGACTGAATCTGATGGTATTTTTCGGCAACCTCCTTGCACGTTTTGCGGTAGGGAACGATGCCGACGGTATCCTTGCGGATTTTCTTTTCCTTAATGACCTTTAATTCGGTGGGCAGACCGTGGGTATCCCAACCGGGAATAAAGGGAGTATTGAAGCCGCGCATGCTCTTGTAGCGCACCACGAAATCCTTTAAGCTTTTGTTTAAGGCGTGGCCTAAGTGAATGTCGCCGTTTGCGTAGGGAGGGCCATCGTGCAGAACGAACAGGGGCTTATCCTGATCTCTTTTCAACAGCGTGCCGTATACGTCGAGCGCACTCCACTTTTCCAGGATGCCGGGCTCCTTAGAGGGGAGATTTCCCTTCATTGAGAAATCGGTTTTCGGTAAATTGACCGTGGTGTTGTAATCCATTGTTCTTTCCTTAATTAAAAAGTCTTTCTATTTATTATAGCATTTCACGCGATGAATTGCAAGCAAATGGGGCAACCCTGACGGAATTCTTATAACGCCCACCCTTACAATAAAAAAACCGCGGTATTGCCTACCGCGATTTGTTCATTTTGCTTATTTGCCATCATCTGAAGAAAGATCCTCTGCAATCGTTTGTGCGGCACGCTTACCTGCACCCATAGCAAGAATCACCGTTGCGGCACCCGTCACCGCATCACCGCCTGCATATACCCCCTTCACCGAGGTACGCATTGCCTCATCCACCAAAAGAGTGCCTCTTTCGGATACGGCAAGCCCTGCCGTAGACCTTGCAATCATGGGGTTTGGCACGGTGCCAAGCGCCACGATAGCCATATCGCACGGCACGGTAAATTCACTACCCTCGATGGGCACGGGTCTTCTTCTGCCGGAGGCATCGGGCTCGCCAAGCTCCATTCTCTCGCACACCACGCCCTCTACCCTTTCGCCGCCGACAAAGCGCACGGGGTTGGTAAGAAGGCAAAAGCGAACACCCTCCTCCTCTGCGTGATGGATTTCCTCTGCACGGGCAGGCATTTCGTCCCTACCTCTGCGATACACCACCGAAACGCTTTCAGCACCCATACGGAGCGCCGTTCTTGCGGCATCCATCGCCACGTTTCCCGCACCAATGACCGCCACGCTTTTGCCGCGCTGTACGGGCGTGACCGATTTGGGCTTATACGCCTGCATCAGATTGACGCGCGTGAGATATTCGTTTGCGGAGCATACGCCGTTCAGCCCCTCGCCCTCTACTCCTAAAAACTTAGGCAGACCTGCGCCACAGCCCAGAAACACCGCATGATACTCCTCTAAAAGCTGTTCTACCGTAACCGTTTTACCCACCACGGTATTCAGCTCAAAGTCAACACCAAACTGCTTTAACCGTTCAATCTCCTGCTGAACAAGCGCCTTTGGTAAGCGGAATTCGGGAATGCCGTATACCAGCACGCCGCCTGCCGCATGAAAGGCTTCAAGAACGGTAACCGCAAAGCCTCGCCTTGCAAGCTCTGCCGCACAGGTTAAGGAGGCAGGGCCACTGCCTACTACGGCAACACGCTTTCCCCTTCCCTCGTCCGTTTTTTGTACCGTGACACTTCCGTGATCTGCCACATACCGCTCTAAAAGCCCGATTGCAACGGGAGCACCCGTTTTATTCAGCACGCAACGGCTTTCGCACTGCTTTTCCTGCGGGCAGACTCTGCCGCATACGGCGGGCAGAAAATTGGTGCTTTTGATTACGGAAAGCGCACCGTCTGCACCCTCCTCCTTCAGTACACGGATAAAGTCGGGGATTTTTACACCGACAGGGCACCCCTCAACGCACAGCGGTCTTTTGCATTGCAGGCATCTTGCCGCCTCTTTCTGCGCCGCCTCGGCGTCAAGCCCAAGAGAAACCTCAAAAAAATCGTT
>JAFQWR010000025.1 GCA_017407365.1 Clostridia bacterium | reverse complement strand
TCCAATCCTGCGCCTCTGTTCCGCCCGCACCTGCGTGAAGCGTAATAATGGCATTACAACCGTCATACTTACCCTTCAGCAGCGTTTTTAAGCGGAGTGCTTCCACCTCTTCCTCCGCCTTAGAAAGCTCAGACAGCACCTCATCGGTAAGCTCCTCGTCGCCCGACTCTTCGCCAAGCTCAACCAAAACACCGATATCATCAATATGCGAAGCAAGACGGGTGCTTTCCTCAAGAGTATCTTCTATAACACGAATACGCTGATTGACCGTTTTGCTACGTTCTACATCCGACCAAACCTCGGGCAGGGTTAACTGCTCCTTTAATTCCTCTAATTCCTTACCAAGACCGGGTAAGTTAAAGTGACTCACCGCACTCTTTCAAAGTTTGCAGCAATTCAGCTAATTTTGCTCTGTATTCTTCCGCATGAACCATGAAAAATCACATCCTTTTTTCGGCAATAACTGCCTTCATTTTTTACTGTTTAATTTAATTTTTTCCGCAACATTTTTTATACTTCAAGCCACTACCGCAGGGACAGGGATCGTTGCCGCCAGGTTTTTTGGTAGAACGCACGGGAACCTGCTTGCCATCCTCATTCGTTTGCATTTTATCAGGCATAACAGATTTCGCTTCGGGCGCACGCTGAGGCTCAATTTTAAGAAGAATGCGTGCGGTTTCCGTCTGAATACGGTAAATCATATCGTCAAACATATCAAAGCCTTCCTTTTTATAGGCTATGATAGGATCCTGACCGCCGTACGCACGGAGGCTGATACCTCTGCGAAGCTTATCCATTGCATCGATATGATCAATCCACTGCTTATCAACAATTTTCAGCAGGAATACACGCTCAACACCGTAATAATCGATACCGTTCTCCTCGGCAATACGCACAATTTTCTGCTCGTACTGACGAAGAACCTCCTCGTGAATAGCCGCAACAACCTGCGCACTCGTCATGCGCTCAGCCATCGTGGGCGTTACAAAGCTGCTGCCCGGTCTTAATGCACGCTCCTCTAAAAGCGCATTCAGGGCATCAAGATCCCACTTATCTACGCTGATGTCGCGATCCACCGTTTCATCGATGATCTCATCTACAACTACGGGAATCATCTTAGTGATGATATCCTCGTGCACGCTTTCCTCGTAAAGAACCTTGTTGCGCTCAGCATACATAATTTTACGCTGATTGTTCATTACGTCATCGTATTCAAGAACGTGCTTTCTTGCGGCAAAGTTTCGGCTCTCAACCTTACGCTGTGCGTTTTCAATTGCCTTACTGATCATACCGCTGGAAATATCCTGATCCTCATCTACCTTGAGCATTTCAAAGGCACGGGTAAGCGAATCGCCACCAAAGATACGGGCAAGATCGTCTTCAAGAGAAATATAGAACACAGATGCACCGGGGTCACCCTGGCGGCCTGCACGACCGCGCAGCTGATTGTCGATTCGGCGGGAATCATGACGCTCTGTACCGATAATCTTTAAGCCGCCTGCCGCAATAACCTCTTTCTTTTCTGCGTCCGTTTTAACCTTGAACTCTGCGTATAATGCATCGTATTGCTCTTTGATAGCAAGCTCCTCAGGCGTGAGAGAGGGCTTGTAGCCTGTGATACGCTTTAATACCTCTTCGTCCACACCCTTCTGGCGTAAGCGTTGCTTAGCCAAAAACTCAGGGTTACCGCCAAGCAGAATATCGGTACCGCGGCCTGCCATATTGGTTGCAATGGTAACGGCTCCCAGCTTACCTGCCTGCGCAACGATTTCTGCCTCAAGCTTATGGTTTTTAGCGTTTAACACGTTATGCGGAATTTTTGCGGCACGCAATAAACGGGAAAGCTCCTCAGATTTTTCAACCGAAATGGTACCGACAAGAACGGGCTGATTGCGCTTATAGCAATCCTCAATATCCGCAATAACAGCACGGTATTTACCGTTTAAGGTTTTGTAAATGATGTCGTTATGATCCTTACGAATCATAGGAAGATTGGTTTCAATTACCACTACGTCTAAGTTGTAGATAGAATTAAACTCCTGCTCCTCCGTTTTAGCTGTACCGGTCATACCGGAAAGCTTTTTGTAAATACGGAAATAATTCTGGAAGGTGATGGTGGCAAGCGTTT
>JAFQWR010000002.1 GCA_017407365.1 Clostridia bacterium | reverse complement strand
TCACCGATTTACTGAGTGGGGAGGTAGTTACAGTGGATCATTACAGCAAAGAAACAGAAAAGAATTTATTGGAATTGGTAAAGCAAAAGGAAGAAGCCGACAGAAGACTGCTGAAAATGGAAATCGTGCTTGGCGTAATCGCCCTTTTGCCGTTGATTGCGGCGGCAATCATCACAGCGGTTGTGCCGATGGAGGAATGGAAGGCAGCCCTTTTGGTTTTGCTCAGCCTGCTGCCTCTTCTGATTGCAACACCGTTTGCCCTGGTTATAGAGCAAAAGGCAGGCTATTACGTCTGCGCAAGGTGTGGGCACAGGCACGTCCCCAGATACAGCAATGTATTCTGGGCGATGCACATCAGCAGAACAAGATATATGCGTTGCCCCGACTGCGGCAAAATGTCCTGGCAGAAGAAGGTACTGAGCAAGGAGCCCGACGAAAAGAAATAAAAGAGCCGTCGCGCATTACAAAATAACCGTATTATGAGGGAATTATGGCAAGTAGCAAGGAATATGTAAATGATATTACAGAGCAGTGCAAGGGGCTTTCTGCCCGTGCAATGATGGGCGATTACGTGCTGTACTGCGGCGGCAAGGTGATAGGCGGTATTTACGACAACCGCCTGCTTGTAAAGCCGACGCCCTCGGCTGTTGCCATGCTTCCCGATGCAAAAAAAGAGCTCCCCTACGAGGGAGCAAAGGAAATGCTTTTTGTGGAAGAAACGGATGACGGCGACCTCCTTTCCCGTCTGTTTGAAGCAATAAGCAGAGAGCTTCCCGAGCCAAGGAAAAGAAAATAACCCATTTTATGAGGGAATCGGAGCATATCCGTTCCCTTTTTTTACGCCGTTTTACGGGGAAGCCGGAGCATATCCGTTCCCCTTTATTTACGCCGAAGGCATACAAAAAGAGCCGGGGGATGAGGCAGAGCCAAATGCACTCTCTTCTATGCACACGCCCGATTGCGTTACAAATCAACAAGCCGCCTTATACGCGCGGCGTACGCTTGCGCTTGATGGCATGAAAGGCAAGGTAAATGCTTTTCAGATCCTCCGAAAGATACCCTAATGCGATATCCTCCATTTCGAGGGATACGCCGTAGTACGCCTCTGCGATGGCACCTGCCATTGCGCCAATGGTATCGGAATCACCGCCGATGCAAACGGCGTTGCGGATGGCATCCTCAAAGCTTTCGCTATCTAAAAAGGCAACGATTGCCTGCGGCACACTGCCCTGACAGGTCACCCAGTTGCCAAAATCGTCGTAGCCGTAGTTGCCGTGCAGGGAGGCGATGGAGAAGTCTTCGTCCTTCAATATGGGATAGTATTCCTGTAAGCGCAGGCGGATTTCCTGCTTGGTTTTGCCCGTACGCGCCAGAAAGACACCGAGTGCAATTGCCTCTGCGCCCTTTAAGCCCTCGGGATGGTTATGCGAAACCTCCGTAACTGTTTTGGTAAACCTTTTCAGCTCCTCCTCCGTTTCTGCCACCCAGCCCACGGGACTGATGCGCATACCTGCGCCGTTTCCGCAGCTGTTATAGGGCTGAGGGTTGCGCTCGTGAAACAGCCATTTGTAAAACCTGCCGCCCCAGCCCGTTTTGGGATGTGCGTGCGCAACCTCGCACATACAGCTTACCGCAAGCTCGCCAAGCCTTGCCTCATCTCCCTTGGCAAACAGCAGAGCCTTTGCCACGGCAAGCGTCATAAAGCTGTCGTCTGTGGGGGTGCAGGCGGACGTAAACAGCACAAAATCCTTTGGCCGCATCTGATCCTCTACGAATTCAAATCTGCTTCCTACGATATCCCCGATGATAGCACCTAACATTTTGCGGTCCTCCCCATTTTGTTCTCTACCGTATATTTCAGCCGTTTTTGATTCCTCTACACAAAAAGCAAAAAGAAACAGACAGCAAAACGCCGTCTGTCTCTCATCGTTTATATGGCTTACTCAGGAGATTGCGTATCATTATCGCTGTGACACATACCCTTTGACGGACAGCATTCACAGCCACAGCCGCAGGAGCTTTTGCCCTGCTTTTTGTTTTTTACCATGCGCACGATAATCAGAGTGATCACCGCAAGAAGCAGAAGCGCCACCGCAATTGTTCCGATATTTTGCTTGATCCATTCCATAAGAAATACCTCCCTAGCATGCAGCTTGACGCACGCTCTGCGAAAAAGCGTTATTTTTTTGCCCTTGCGCGGATGATTTTGTCGGGACGGACAATCATAAACACAAGCGCCAGAAGAAGAAGGATTGCCGCAATCAGCCCCGCCACGTTGACAGCGCCGACAAACGCCGACACAAGCTGATATACAATCAGAGCAATGATATAGGCGAATACGCACTGATAAGCAATGGCAAACACCGTCCACTTCCAGTTGTTCATCTCACGCTTGATGGCGCCCATTGCCGCAAAGCAGGGTGCGCACAGCAGATTGAACACAAGGAAGGAATACGCCGAGGCGGTGGAAAACGTTGCCTGCATACCTGCCCACGTGCTTTCGTAGCCGCTGAACAGCACGCCGAAGGTGCCTACAATATTTTCCTTGGCGATAAGACCCGTGACGGTTGCCACAGCAGATTGCCAGTTGCCCCAGCCCAAGGGAGCAAACATCCAGCTGACGCCCTTGCCGATATAGGCTAAAACGGAATGGTTCAGATCCTCTACCATGCAGAATGCACCGTTCTCAAAGCCGAAGGTCTGCAAGAACCATAAAACAGCGGCAGAAAGCAGAATGACGGTGCCTGCCTTTTTGATGAACGACCAGCCACGCTCCCACATCGAGCGCATTACGTTAGAGAATGTGGGCATATGGTATGCGGGAAGCTCCATAACAAAGGGGGACGCCTCTCCGCTGAAGGGCTGTGTTTTTTTGAGCATAATGCCGGAGATCACAACGGCAATGATACCTACAAAGTAGGCGCTGGGTGCAACCCACCATGCGCCGCCGAACATAGCGCCCGCAATCAGACCCACCACGGGGAGCTTTGCTCCGCAGGGGATAAAGGTGGTGGTGATAACCGTCATACGGCGGTCACTCTCGTTTTCGATGGTGCGTGACGCCATAATGCCGGGCACACCGCAGCCCGTGCCAACCAGAAGGGGAATGAAGCTTTTGCCCGAAAGACCGAATTTACGGAAGATGCGGTCTAATACGAATGCGATACGCGACATATAGCCACAAGCCTCTAAAAAGGCAAGGAACAGAAACAGCACGAGCATCTGGGGCACAAAGCCAAGCACTGCGCCCACGCCACCGATGATGCCATCCAGCAGCAGACTGCTGAGCCAGGGCGCGCAGTTGATTTTTATGAGCAGATTTTCTACAAGAACGGGAATGCCGGGCACCCATACGCCGTGCGCGGCAGGGTCGGGCTCCTCCACCGCAAGTGCGGCAAGATAATCGGCGTGAGTTACCGTGAATTCCTCGGTGACCTCACCCGTTTCCTCATCCACAATTTTTGCAGTTGCGGTGAGTGCGGTTGCGGTTGCGGCATCTAAGCCTTTCTCCTCAGCCGCCGCCTCAAACGCCTCTACGGTTGCGGCATAGGGAACGTATTCCTCTGCAAGCTCGTTATACGCCTTGGAGCCAATGCCAAACAGATGGAAGCCGTCGCCAAACAGGCCGTCATTCGTCCAATCGGTCACCCACGTGCCCACGGTGGTCACGGAGATGAAATACACCAGAAACATAATCACGGCAAAGATGGGAAGCGCTAAGATACGGTTGGTGACAATGCTGTCAATCTTATCGGAAACCGTCTTTTTGCCTGCGGAGTGCTTTTTGTAGCAATCCTTCAAAACCTTTGCTATGTATACGTATCGCTCGTTGGTGATGATGCTTTCGGCATCGTCGTCGAACATACGCTCTACGGCGGCAATATCCGCCTCGATATGCGCAATTTCCTCCTCGCTGAGCGAAAGGCGCTCTAACACACGCTTATCACGCTCAAACAGCTTGATGGCGTACCAGCGCTGCTGCTCCTCGGGGAAATCGTGCACGCAACGCTCCTCGATATGCGCAATGGCGTGCTCTAACGAGCCCGAGAAGGTATGCATCAGGCAGGTCTTGCCCTCGTTTACCGCCTCGATTGCCGCCTCTGCCGCATCAAAAATGCTTTCGCTCTTTAAGGCAGACATAGGCACAACCTTACAGCCAAGCTGACGGGAGAGCAGCTCAAAATTGATTTTGTCGCCGTTTTTTCGCACCACGTCCATCATATTCAGCGCAACAACCACGGGAATACCAAGCTCCACAAGCTGGGTGGTAAGGTACAGGTTGCGCTCGATATTGCTTGCATCCACGATATTGAGTATTGCATCGGGACGCTCGTCAATCAGATAATTACGGGCAATAACCTCTTCCATGGTGTAGGGCGAAAGCGAATAGATACCGGGAAGGTCCACTACCGTTACATCCTCCCTCTGCTTCAGCTTGCCCTCCTTTTTTTCCACCGTGACGCCGGGCCAGTTCCCTACAAACTGATTGGAGCCCGTGAGCGCATTGAAAAGGGTAGTCTTGCCGCTGTTGGGGTTGCCGGCAAGAGCAATTTTGATCTCCATATTACTCTCCTTAAAACAATATGCAAGTTAGCACTAACTAACCGAAAGGCAAAAAAAACCTTGCGGTTTTTTTATTCTATTTCGATCTTTTCGGCGTCTTCCTTACGGAGCGAAAGCTCGTAGCCGCGCACGGTAATCTGCAGAGGGTCGCCAAGCGGCGCTACCTTATGCACGGTGACCTCTACGCCGCGCGTGATGCCCATATCCATGATATGACGCCTGATTGCGCCCTCGCCGTGCACTCTTACCACACGGACCGTTTTGCCTATCGGCGTTTCCTTTAACGTCTTCATAAAGCCTTCTCCTGTTGTTATAGCAAAATATTTTCGGCAAGCTCACGCCCGATTGCCACGCGCGTGTTTTTTACGCTGACAATAATATCACCGCCATTCGAAGAAAGCACGAGCACGGTGACGCCCGGCACAAAGCCAAGATCCTGCAAATGCAATTTCGTTTCGGGAGAGCCCGCCACACGCTGAACGATATACTCCTCTCCTACCTCTGCAAAGCAAAGCGGTATCATAGATTCCTCTCGTTGATATGATATTGAGTTAGCATCGGCTAACCGTTGTATATGATACCACTTCCGAAAGGAAAAGTCAAATGATTTTTTGCCTTTTTTCAAAAAATATTTCCTGCTTGGCTACCTGTTTTTTTCCTCATAAGCACCGTTTTGCCCTGCCTGCCGTAAAGTACGCACGCAAGCATATTTGCTCTTATTTTTTTCAGCAATTGTGTGCATTCGGTTGCAATTTGCATAGCGTTGTGCTATACTTAACATATAAGGTACTGTGTGTTGCACTTGCTCCTTATACTTGCTCTGCTTTTATCCTGATTTTGAGCCTTGCCGCATAAAGCCTTTTACTGTTGCTTTATACCGTTGCGGCAACAAATATCACTCTGTTGCCCACAAAAACGGCATAAATATTTTGGAGGAAAGTATGAAAAAGCTTCTCAGCATCGCCTTACTGTTATGTCTGGTATGCGCACTTTGTCTTACCGCCTGCGTGATTCCCACGCCCGACGGTCCCGATGAACCCCCTCAGGATGACGATGGGCCCGTTCGCGTATTGTTTTTGGGCAACAGCCTGATGTTCTTTAACGATATGCCCAGACTCTTCCGTGATATGTCCCTTGCCGCAGGTAAGGACGTATACGTGGACTCCGTAACCAGAGGCTCTGCCACCATCTCTGATTTTGCCAGCACCGCTACCGACGTTGGTGGCCCTGCCTACAACAAAATTACGGGTGACCTCTGGGATTACATTGTAATTGAGCCCTCCCGCCGCATCACGCCTTACGAAAACACCGTTTACGAGGCAGAGCTTGCCGCAGCCTTAGAGATGCAGGAGCTTGCCGAGCTGTGTGAGGCGGAAATCGTTCTGTACGCAGTATGGGGCAACAACGACGGCACGCTCACCGAGTACAATGCTTCCAACCCCATCGCAATGACGAAGGGTACGGTGCATTACGATTACACCCGTAAGGATCACGTAAAATTCTTAAAGAAGGTCAACGACGAATTCAGCGAGGCGCTGGGCGGCGTTAAGGTGATTGATGCAGGCTACGCTTTTGAAAACAGCATTGCCGCATACCCCACCATCAACCTGTACGACCCCGACCTGCGTCACCCCTCGCTTGAAGGCTCTTACCTTGTTGCTGCCTGCGCTTACGCCACCATCTTCGGGGAATCTCCCAAGAACATCGGCTTCACCGGCGGCACCCACCTCTACTTCGAGATGCAGACGGTTGCAGACGCTACCGTGCTTGGCGGCACCGTACCCGATCTGGATACGCCCGACGTAAAGCCCCCCGTTGAGCAGGTCGATGACCCCAATACGTACGATATTTTATTTGTTGGCTCCGGTCTTGTGGACGATTACGATCTGGAAACGCCCCTTGCCGCAATGATCAACAGCGAGATGCAGAAGCCCCTGAAGATCGATTGGGTGCTGGACGGCTCCTTCGTATTCAATATGCTGGCACAGGAAACCACCGACAAGGGTATGCGCGATCAGCTGGCTAAGGTAAAATACGACGCCATTCTTTTGCAGATGTCCCGCAGAATCACCCCCTCTGCCGAGGATATCATTGCAAACGAGCTTGCCGTGCTGAAGGAAATTTATCCGTTGCTTTCGGAAAACACCGAAAACATCTATCTGTTCAATATGAACGGCGCCTCCAACCCCAGCATCTTTAAGAATGATGGCTCCTTGCAGTACACGAAGGCGGGCAAAAACGAAACAAAGACCTCCGCCGAAATGACCGCATTCTATGAAACGCTTTCTACCGCATGGGCGGAAGAAATCGGTATGGGCGTCATTTATATGGGCACCGCATGGGATGCCGCTTCCCCCTCGGAAAGCGCCGCTAAGGGCTTTGTACGTGCTTATGCGATGTATCTGAATATGTTTGACGAAAAGCCCGAGACTCTGCCTGTGGTTGCAGGTCTTCCCGGCGACAAAATCCAGGCGCTTGCTACCGCTGTAGAAAAAGCTCTTGGTATGAGTGAGCCTGAGCCCGACCCTGAGCCTGATCCCGAGCCCGATCCCGAGCCTGATCCCGAGCCCGATCCTGAGCCTGACCCCGAGCCTGATCCTGAGCCCGAGCCCGATCCCGAGCCCGATCCCGAGCCTGATCCTGAGCCCGATCCCGAGCCCGATCCCGAGCCCGAGCCTGATCCTGAGCCCATCGTTCCCGAATACAGCACTTATGACGTCCTGGTGGTAGGCTCCGCCTTAATGAATGACCAGGATATCGAAACGCCTCTTGCGGCTATGCTTTCGGCAGGCAAGGGCTTAACGCTCTATTTCCAATACATTACGGACGATCCCGGCGTGCTTAACCTTTTGGTAAACCGCGAGGATCCCACCGACGAAAACGACTTCTACTCTAACTTCCACAGAGCCTTAAAGGAAAGAAAGTGGGATGCCATCATCTTCCAGATTTCGCGCAGAAACACCCCCGGCTCTACGGTAGAGGCGGCTGAGCTTGCCGCATTAAAGGCAATCTGGCCCGCTGTTACGGCAAACACCTCTAACGTTTATCTGTTTGCATTGAACGGCAGTGCAAACCCCACCGTATGCAATGCGGTTGGCCCCACCTACGAAAAGACGGATGAGGTATATACCGCAACCAAGGCCGAGATCAACACCTACTACTCTACCTTAGCAAAGACGTGGGCGGCTGAGCTTGGCTGCAAGGCAATGTGCTACAGCGAAGCAATCAACTCCTTTGAGCCCTCCACCGGCTCTGCAAAGGGCGTTATGCGTGCCGCTTTGTTCTACTATGCCTTCTTTGGTGAGGAAGCTCCTACGGTCAGCGGAAACTACGGTGTTTCCTCGAGCGGCTTCACGAAAATCAAAAATGCCATCATCGCCGCACAGAAGTAACCGGCGGTTTAAGGCACAACAAAAAAAGTCCTCTTTTTTAAGAGGACTTTTCTTTTGCTTTTTTCCGAAGCAGAAAGGGCTTTACAGGGGGATTCCCCTACTTTGATGCCCTTTTATTCGTATAAAACGGTTACGCGGTCGGGCGCAGTAACGGAAACTCTCTGCGTTTCTCCCTCCATCCAGGCACGCACGATGATTTCGCCGTAGCGTGTGGGAACGGTGCCGCGCATAAACTGAAGCCCGCAAAGGTTGGGGGTAATGCGCACCGTTTTTCCGCCTGCATCCAAAATTTCCACGCCGAGCAACTCCTCTGCAATAAAGGCAAGCACACCTGCCGCCCATCCGTGGCACAGACTGTGACGGTAGCCCACGTAGCAATGCTTGCCGTATTCGGCATGGACGTCGTGCTTACCCTCCTCGGGCAGTCTGTCGATACGGCAGGCATTTTGCGCCCAAGCCATATCGAAATCCTCCCAGAAGGTGGTGGCACCCAGCGAGAGCATTGCTCCGAAATATTCCTTCGCGCAGGAAAGCGCACCCTTTCTGTCGCCCGCCCTTGCCATTGCCTTTAATATGTAGTAGCTCTGGAAGGTGGAAAAGCCCTCTGCGCCGCCTGCCTGCAAGAGAGGAAGCCCCTCTTCTGCGCTCATATCGCCCACAAGCATACACATTGCAACCACCTGCTTGAATTTTCTGGCAGTACAGCGGGGAAGCCTTTTGTAGATAGAGGCTGCAAGCGCAGTGCCCCTTTTAACAAGCCGCAGCAGCTTTTCTGCCGCACGCATCGCAAGCTTACAGAGCGCAATCACGCCAACCTTTGCCTCGGGATCGCCGTAGGTGGGCCAATCGAGATAGAACGCCATGCCCTCATCGGATGCGCCCGTGAAAAGGATATCGCCATCTTCGGTGAAGCTTTCGTTGATTCTTTTCAGAATATCCTGAATGTCGCGTGCTGTCTTTCTTATCACGGAAAGATCGCGCGTGTAGAGGTAGTAATCGTAGATATTGATGATCCACCACATCGAGTAGGCGGGAATGCTGTTGATCCATGCGCCCTTGGGGGTTGCCTCCTGCATAAACAGCAGGGAGTTTTTGATGTTGGGGATATTGGGATACAGATTGTAAAGCGTGCGGAGCTCGGGGTTTACGTCGCCCATCCACACCAATCTGTCGCGCTTGATGCCATCCCACAGCATATCGTTTTGCAGGCACAGCGTAGCGGTATACGCCGCGGTTTTGTATATTTTTTCAACAAGCGCATCGCCGCACGAAAAGGCACCCACCTGCTCCTTTTCAAAATAACTGCTTTCGGCAACGGCGGCAATCAGCCTATGCTGCTCCCCCTCCTCCATAAAGCGGATACGCACAAAGCGGAAGCCCGTCTGACCGTAGCGCACGTCGGAAAGCATGGTGAAGCGTGCCTGAAAATCTCTGGGGGAATGATCGTTGGTGGCAGTGGAGCTCTCTACCTCAGAAAGAGCCTCAGATACCGATTCACCAAAGGTGATGCGCACGTTGGTGCCGATACAGCTGGCGCATTCGCCCACCAGACGAAGGGTGCCGCAAATCTCCTTGCCAAAGTCTAAAAGCACCTCGCTTTTGCCGTTGAACACGGTGGCTTCGGGGCAATAATCCCTTGCTTGCAACGTCTTTTTATAGAGCAAGCCCTCTGCATTTATCACGTCACCCTTGGTTTGTACGATATCTACGGGAAAAATTGTTTTCATAAAAAAGCAAGGGTGAATAACTGTTTGCCATTCACCCTTTTCTCCTTGTTTTTTTACGGCTTTTTCTGCCGCGAATTTATCCTGGCAAGTAAGTATATTATACCATTTTTACACAGGATGTCAAGCCCTTTTGGGGCGTAATGCAAATCTGAGCAATCAGCTGCGCTTTCTTAAAGCGAAGGCGATGCTCATGGCAAGAGCCGCAAGCACACTGCCAAGGCTTACACTGCCTGCACATACGAGGCTGGGGCCTGCGGGCTCCTCTAATGCGTCGATTGCCGCACGGAGTGCCGCGGTAGCCGCCTGCATAAGCTCTTCGGTGGGCATTGCCGCCTGCAAGAGAGCCTCTGCCTCTGCCAGCTTTTCGGTAACAACGGCATAGCTTTCCTCGGTGTAGAGGGTAGCATCCACCGCCTGTGCCTCTGCGATAACTGCCTCTAATGCATCTGCAACCTCTGCGGAGGGTATCTTAACAAGAGCAGCGATTGCCTCTTCGATTGCTTCCACAGCAGCTGCTGCTGCCTCGTCGCCGCAAGCCTCGTCTAACAGCTTAGCAGCGGCAACAGCCTCGCTAAGAGCATCCCAGGGGCCGCTGTAATATTCGTTTTCGTTCAGAGCCTCTGCCTCTGCGATAGCGGCATTCAGAGCCGTGAGGTCGGTAGCAAGCACGAGAGCATCCTTTGCCGCCTGTAAATCGGCAATTGCCTTGGCGAAGTCTGCCTCTTCGTCTGCAAGAGCAGCCTCTGCCACCTTGATTGCCGCCTGCAGGTTTTCTCTGGATGCGGCGGTGTAGTTGCCCTCTACGTTCTTTGCCTCGTAAACAGCCTTCATCAGAGCAACAGCCTGTGCGCTTACGGTGGAGTATACGTTTACTGCGCTAACCTGAATGCTTGCCTCGTTGCCCTCGATTCTGCCGAAGTTATCCTGATAGCCGAATACCTCGAAGAACCATGCGTCCTCTGCCGTGAAAGTCAAGGTTAAGGTCATCCAATCGCCGTTCATGGTAGCGGTAGCAACGTTATCGCCGTCCTGCGTGATCACTGCGCCCACCTTGGGAAGCACGTAGCCTGCCGCAAAGCGCTCGCCCTCTGCGTTCTTTACCGAAACGAGCATACGTGCAATGCCGCTTTCCTTAGCGGTGATCTGCACGGTGTAGCTGCCTGCGGGATACAGATAGGAGGAGCCAAACAGCTTAGCCTCGGTTGCGTTTAATACCTCACCTGCAAAGGTGAATTCCATTACCTCGTTTTCGTATGCAACGGCAATCTGCTCGCCTGCATAGAACTTGCTTTCCATCTGTGCGCCCTCGATTTCCTCTGCCTCCGTCTCGGGGATGGAGATGGCAAAGTTATCGATGATGCAAGCGCCGCCGGATACGCCGAAGAATACGTAGGTTGCAACAAGGTCCTCGCTGGAGGAAGCACGGAACTGATAGGAGATGTGGTAGATACCGTCCTCGTCGCACTCCTTGGTTACGTAGCTTGCACCCTCGCCTGCCTCATAAGCGGTTACGTTTCCGCCCGACATACGCATACGGATAAAGCCCTGAGAGCCGTCGTGAATGGAGGAGCCGGGAGCGAAGTTTCTGCCGATGGCAACGAACTCAGATACGGTGCTGCCCAGACGGAGGTCGAAGGATACACGTAAGGTGGTTGCGGGAATGAGGAAATAGGGCTGCAGGTTTGCGTTTGCGTTGTTGAGCATCACTGCGTTGCCGCTCATTGCGCCCTCGTCCTCATTGATGAGGGTGAAGCCGCTGAACAGATAATTCAACGATTCCTGCGTGTCTGCGTCAAAATCGGTGGCAAAATAGGTTTCGTAAACGGTTTCTGCGGGGATATCAGCCGTTTTAACGTACTGTCTGATATTGGTGATGGTGCCAAGACCGCCTGCCGTTTCTACCAGAATATACGCATTGTTTACCTCCTCGGAGGTGTCGGTTACGTATTGGAATACCAGCGTGTATGCGCCGTTTGCGCCCGTTACGGCAACAATAACAGCACCCTCGCCCACATTCCAGCTGAACTCGCCGTCTTCGCCGCGGGTTGCGCGTACGTAGCCGGTGGAGGTGTCGTGCAGGGCGGAGCCCATAGCGAATCTGCGGGAGATAACGGTAAAGGTGTTTACGTCATCTGCCAGTGCAACGTTCATGATTGCGGTTACGGTAACGCCACCGTAGTAGGTAGCCGCACCGTTGTAGGTGTTTGCCGCATTGCTGTTTACGGTAAGGCTGGGCGTTTCGTGCAGAAGCGTGCTTGCCTCATCGTTGTAGCAAAGCGCCTTAACAGCCTGCTGCATTTCTGCATAAGCTGCCTCGTATTCCTCTGCGGAGGAGGCGTTTGCCTCTGCCAGGCTCTTAGCGGCATTGATCTTTGCCTGCAAAGCGTTTGCGCTTTCTGCGGAGTATACGGTAAGATCCTGATTCTCAAGCTTCTGTGCGGCGGCTGCAAGCTCTGCTGCCGTCATACCCTCTTCCTCCTGTACGGCGGGGATATAGCTTTCGGAATAGTTGTTCAGTGCGGTATCTGCGCCCTCAGAGCGATACTTTAAGTAGAGGTGAGGAACGCCCTCGGGTAAGATAAGAGCAAGCTCTACGTAGTAGCTGCCGCCCATCTTGGTGCAGGTGATTACAGAGCAGGTGCCCTCACCGTTACGGGTGGATACAACGCCTGCATTCTGAGAAATAACCACGTAGCCGAAAATGCTGTCGTGATTGGGCTGACCCATATTGAATACGGTATACATCAGCCAGATGCTGGTCATTTCGGGAGCGGGAGTCATCGTGAAGCGAACGTTTACCGTGCTGCCCTCTGCGTAAGCAACGGAGGTATCCAGCCAGTTCTGATCGCCTGCGGTAGCCTTAACCGCTTCGCTCGTGCGGATTACAACCGTCTCTGCGGGCGTATAGCTTGCAACGAGGTCAGAAACCACGGAGGTGCCGTTATCGGAATAGATATTGTAGTAAACGGTGTCTACGTTCTGCTTGGTGGTGAAGTATGCGCTCACGGTATAGATGCCTTCTTCCTTGGTAACGGTGGCAGTCATGCCCTCGTCACAGCGAGCAGACCAGGTATCGCCGCTGATATCTACCCATACAAAGCCCAGACCGCCGTCGTGGCCGTCTTTTCCGGGTGCGAACGTTTTTGCAATCATCAGGAAGCGCGTCACGTTTGCATCAGCGGTAAAGGTGTAGCCAAGATTGATTTTGCTGTTTGCGGGATAGGGAACAGCGGTGTCGATGAGGTTGGAGTTGGTGGAAGCAACCTCGTAGGATGCAACGTACTGAATCAGCTTGTCGCCCATGGGCACGTCAACCTCTTTTACCTCAACAGGCTGAACGTAGTAGGAGGTGATGTTGCTGAATACGGTTGCGCCGTTATCCGAGTAGATGTGGTAGTAAACGGAATCCACTGAGGTTGCATTGGTGGTAAACGCCGCATTTACGGTATAAACGCCGTCTTCACCCTTGGTGACGGTTGCGCTCATACCCTCGTCACAGCGGTAAGACCAATCTGCGCCGTTGATGTCTACCCAAACGAAGCCCTGCGACTTATCGTGGATAGCGGTGCCCATTGCAAAGTTTTTGGCAATTAATAGCACGCGCGTAACGCTCGCCTCGGGCACGAAGGTGAATTTCACCTTAACGGAGGTATCGGCAGGGAATTTAACGCCGGTATCAAGCGTGTTGCTTTCGCCGGACACCGTTTTGCTCTCGATGTACTGGATGAGCGTTTCGCCCTCAGCAAGAGAAGCCTCTGCCTTTGCAGCTCTTGTGTTGGGCATGAAGCATAAGCCGGTGGCCACAAGCAGAAGAGCAACTAAAAGAGCAAGTGTTTTTGTTTTCATCTGTTTTCTCCTTTTTTTTATTTTACTCCGCCACATTACGGCGAAGACAGATTACTGAGTAAACGGAAAGCACGGTGGGAGGAGAGAAAATGCGCCCCTCCTCCCCTTTTCTTTTTTAAGCCTTGGTTACCAGAATATCGTCGATGACAACGATCTGGTCGTTGTAGTAGCAGATACCGAATTCGTAGTTGCTGCTGTCTTTCAGGGTTACCGTCCAGACGAATTCCTTATAGGAGCCGTAATCCTTCACCACAACGTTGCCGTGGTTTTCGGCGGCATTACCGCCCGTGAAGTACGCATAGATGTTGTAGCGGTCGTCGCCGGGATGGTTGCGGTCGCGGAAGATCATATACGCCTTCGCGGAGTCGGGACGGTAGACGTCCTTGAACTTCATCGAAATCTGATAGGTGGTGTTTGCCTCAAACTTATAGTATTTTGCCTGCGACCACATCAGCTCGAAGTATAAGCTTTCGTAATTGGCAGGCTCTACCTGAATGAGTGCGGAATAGTCGCCGCTTATCACCAGCTCGGGGTCCTTCGTCATACGGAACATATTGAAGGTACCGAGGTCGAAGCCGGTTGCAGAAAGCGCGCCGCTTTCAAAGTCCTCTGTCTTGCCGATGCCGAAATTGAATACGGGAACCTCGTTGCGGGGGAAATAGCCCTCCTCCTCTTCGGAAATTGCCGCACCCTCGTGCTTGACAAGAGAGATATCGTCTACCACGTATTCGCCTGCGTTGAACATACCGAATACCAGCTGACCGCCACGTCCGTCGGTGGCAAAGGTGTAGGTTTTTTGGGTGATGCCGTTTTCGTCGGGGTCGTACCATTCGCCCACAACCTTATATTCGTTGGTGTCTGCGTAGTAAAGACCTACCAGGAAATACGAGCCCATGGAAACGCTGGTGCAGGATTGCAGGAAGTTTACCGTGTATACGGAGTTGGCGTCCAGTGTGAATTTGGTGTTGTTCTGATATAAGCCGTAGTTGAAGCCGCCGCCTCTGTTCCACAGACGAACGCTTGCATCGCCGGAGATCAGCGTGCCGCTATCCTTATCTGCCGCAGTTAAAACCTTGGAATTCTGCGAAGCGGAGGTGGTGAAGCTTGCGGTAAAGTCGGTAAGGTTGGTTTTTTTGCTGAAGCTTTCTGCCATAACAAGCGTCTGCTTCTTGATGAAGCAATCACCGATTTCGATGTTGCCGAAATGATCCGAAAGAATGCTTGCCTTACAGCCGCCCTCATTGCCCGTGGTGAATACCACCGTTTTGGTGCCCTCACGGGTGGAAACGTCCTTCCAGCGCTCGTTTACCAGCACGTTGCTGCCGTTTGCCACACGGAATACAAACGAGGAGGTGCTGCCCAGCACGTAATCGGAAATGCTGATCTCGGGCTTATAGCGGAAGGTTACCGCATAGGAGGTGTTTGCCTCAAATTCGTATGCCTGCAAGCCCTTATAGTCCGTTTTTACAACGTCTAACGCCGTATCCTCGCCCTTGCCCTTTACGTTGATGGAGCCAAGCGCATACATACGGGTTTTATCAATCTGACCGCTCATGCCAAGCTCGATGGCAGGAGTGCCGACCTCGTCGGTGAGGGCAACCGCTAAGGTGTACTTGCCCGAAAGAGCAGCGGGAAGCTTCACCGTAGCGTAGTGATCGTTTACGTCGCCTAAGATGAACTTTCTGGCAACGAAATCGTCAAAGGTCTGCTCGTAGGCAACCTTGCCCGATTCGTCTAACAGATAAACCGTCATGCCGTAGTCGTAGGGGAATCTGCCTACGCCCGAGTTGGACCAACGGCTGAACAGGTCAAACGAGGCGCCCGCAGATACCGTGGAGGGGTATTCGGCAAGATCCACCGCCAGGCGGTAGCCGATCTTTTCGAAGCCACGGTCCAGCCAGCCCGTTCTGCCCTCTTCGATGAGCATATTGAGCGTTCTTGCCGTCCAACCGAGAATGGTGGAATAGTTGGTACGGGTGTTATACAGCATATCGTTGACAGCCGTCATAGAGTTGATGGAGGAGGTATCGGTGTAGCTTTCTGCGCCCGCATTGAACTCTGCGTGCAGATAAGCCTCCTTACCGGAATGGAAAGCCTCTGCCATCAGGCGCTTATCCTGCTCTAACAGAGCGCCGCCTGCGCCGTCACGGCGAATGGTCATATTCTCGAAGGTGTACGCATAATCAAGCGCCGCCCAGCTGTAATAATCCTGATACGCATTGCCGCTGACTGCGCCGTAGTTGTCGATGTAGTTGGGGTCCCAGCTTGCGGAAAGCACAAGCAGGTTGCCGTTTTCGGCAAACGTTTCCACCCACAGATCGATCATTGCGGTGAGAGCCTCACGCTTTTCGTCGGTGGTTCCGAACATATAGCCGGTGTGCCATTCACCCCATAAGCCGTAGCCGCGGAGGTCGATATCGCCAATGCATTCCACACCCTTGATGTGCTCGGCAAGCGCCGTTAAAAATTTCGTGAGTGCGGCAAGGTAGTTTTCGTTGGTGATGTCATACGCAACCGCCTGCTTTACGGGGCTTGCGGAGGTGTATTGGAAGTATTGCGTGGGAATGTTGTACTTTTCTGCCAGCCAGTAGGGCGCACCCGTGTAGGTAGAGGGAAGCATGAAGGAGTCGGTGGAAATACGCAGGTGAATGACCTTGCCCAGCTTGTTGCCCCATTTTGCAATGGCTTCATCGAGCAGAGTGAAATCGTACTTCCCCTCCTCAGGCTCCATCAGCGCCCAGGTGGAGGTGTAGTTGATGGCGTCAATTTCGTTGTAGTCACCCGTTTCGCCGTTATCCAAAACGCCCATAAAGGTGCCGTCCTCGGTGATGCTCCAGCCCATTCCGGGGTTGTCGAGCTTACCCGAAAGCTTTGCGGGGGCTACCGTGGTGATTGCCGCTTGCTCCGTTTTATCGCCGCATCCGACGGTTACGGGCAGAACGCCAAGCGCAACGACTGCCGTTAAAACGCCTGCTAAGATTTTTCTGATATTCTTTTTCATACGCTTAACCTCTCTTTTTGGCAGCTGCCATTACGCATACGAGCGCAAGCACACCCACAGCCGCTACACTGCCGTTGCAGCCGCCTGCGGAGCCACCGTTGATAACGGAGCCAATGCCGCCGAGCGTAACATTATCCTCTGCTTCCTCTGCATCACCTACGGGAACGTCCTTACCCACGAAGGCGTTATCGTATTGCTGTAAAATCTCAAACGACTTTAAGGTGATTGTGGTTTTTGCAAATTCGTTGTATTTGGTTGCGTAATATTCTACCGTGTACCTTCCTGCCTCGGTGGGGGTGAAGCAGCCGGAAACGGTGTATACACCCGTTCTCTGGTTGCAGCTGATGTCGTTGGTGATCTTCTGCAACGAAAGAGAGATAGAAAGCGCGGGTACGTCGTAGCCAAAGCGGTAAACCTCTTCTCCGTCCTTTTTGACTACGATGTCGAGGTTTAAGATGTTTTTCATACCCATCTTGATGAACAGCTTGTAGGGCTTTGCTTCAAGAGCCATTTCCCCGGAGGCAAGAATTGCCTTGCCGTTTGCACGTACGGTTGCCTCTACGCCGTTTTCGCTTACAGAGCAGTTGGAGGCGCCGTCGCCCTTAGTCCAGATACCGGCCTCTCCGTCGGTATACACCTCAGAGAACATATCCTTATAGGTGTACGAGGGATATTGCTCCAGCTCAAGACCGGAGATTTTTGCGTTATCCACAATGTAGTAGCGCTCCTCTGCGGTGTAGTCGAGCTGTGCGGTAACGTCGATGTAAACCTTCTTTGCCGCCGCAAACTCTAAGGTAAGCGTTACGATATCGCCCTTACGGGTGGCATAGCCAAGGCAGGGCAGGCTGTTGCCCGTGTCTGCATCGGCGAGCGTCTGCGCGCAAACGTAGTATTCACCGATTACCACGTCACCCTCCAGCGTTTTTACCTGTGCGTGGAAGGTGAGAACGCCTCTCGATCTTACGTCGAACTGCACACGGTAGAAGCCGTTGACCATATTGGTCTTTAAGGGGTCGAAGCGAAGAGCGGTACGCCATCTGTCTGCCTCGGTGTTTACAGAGGTCATATCGAGCATCAGGCTGTTTTCGCCCGCAATAACACGGGGGTCATCGGTTAAGGTTGTGTCTGCATTCCAGATGCCCGTCTGCGGATTGGAAAGCATATTGGAGGTTGCAAGCGTGCTTGCATTGCCCTCAAAGCCGTCGCTCTGCACGGGGGAATAGGTGTAGGTAGAAGCCTCGGTGGGCGCGGTAACCAGAATGTTGTCGATGATTGCACTGCTTGCCTTCAGCTTGATCTGCGCAGGCTGTGCGCCCGTGGTAAACACCGCGGTAACACGGTAGTAGCCCTGCGAGGTAGCCTCTGCCGTTGCGGTAACGTTCTCTTCAGAAACAGATACCGTGTTGCCAAAGGTAACAACTGCGGTGCTGTACACGTTGCTTTGCAGGTCGGTGACAAGCACCGAGAAGCTTTCCGTGCCTGCGGCAGGCTTCACCTCAAGGCTTAAGGTGTATTCCGTGTTGCCGCCAAACACGCAGGCAGCCGCGCTGGTGCCAAGCAGGTCGGTGAAGGAAAGTGCCTTGCCGTCCTTGCCGTCTACCAGCTGAAAGGAGCCGTCTACGCCATGGAAAAAGGTGTATTCTACCGAATGATATGTCATATTCTCGAAGTTGACATCGAGATATACGCGCGTGCTTTCTGCCGCGGACGCCACACTGCCAAACGAAAGCAGCAGGGCAAGCGCCGCAAGCAAAGCAAATACTGTGACAATGCGTCTTTTCATTATTTATCCTCCTTTTCGGGATAATCAATCCTTGATGCCCGAGGTAACAATGCCGCGCACAAAGGCGTTCTGGAAGGCAAAGATTACCACGATAACGGGCAAGCTTACAATCATACACCCCGCCATAACCTTGGGCCAATCCATCACGCCAAACTCACTTTTGAAGGAAGATGCAAGCATAATGGAAAGGGTGTATTTGTTTGTGTAGCCCCACAAATACAGAGAGGGAGCAACGTAATCGCCCCATACACCGATAAAGGTGAACAGCATGATGGTGGCAAGCACCGGACCAAGCTGAGGCACGATGACAAGCAGCAGCGTTTTTAATCTGCTTGCGCCGTCCATCTCTGCCGATTCATCGAGCGAGCGGGGAATGCCCATGATGAACATACGCACCAAAAAGATATTGAATGCGCCGCCGCCGATAGAGGGAATAATCAGGGGAACATAGGTACCCAGAAGCCCCAGCCTTGCCCAGATGGCGTAGGAGGGAATGAGCGTTACCACCGCAGGGAGCATGGAGGAGGCAAGCAGAATGGAAAACATCAGCTTTTTGCCGGGTGCCTCAATGCGCGCAAAGCCGTAACCAACCAGAATGGAAGCCATCAGCGTAAGTGCGCCAACGCCGATTACGATGGTGAGAGTGTTGATATAAAGCTGCAACACGTTCCAATAGCCAAAAACGAACTTATACGAGGAAAAATCCATGCGCTCGGGTAGCTTTGGCGGCAGCTCAAAGATTGCCTGACTGTCGGTCTGGAAGGATTGCATCACCATCCAAACCAGGGGGAAGCAGAAGATGAGGGAAAGCACGACGGCAATTGCCACAGCGGCAACCACACGTGCTCTGCTGTTTTTCTTTTTCATAGCGTACCTCCGTCTGCAAAGAATACCATCTTTTTGGAATACTTGAACACGAAGAAGGAGCAAGCGCCAATGATAAGGAACAGCAGCCATGCAATCGCCGAGGAATATCCGAGGCCGATCATATTCTGCTTATAGTAATACATTACGAGGTAGGAAATGGTCATGGAGTTTTTGGCAAGCGAGCCTACCAGAAGCTCTACCTCTGCATACGCCTGCAACGAGCTGATGATGCCCGTCATAACCACGTAAAACATGGTGGGCGAAATGGAGGGCAGGGTGATGCGGAAGAATTTGGTGAAGGCGTCTGCGCCATCGATGTCCGCCGCCTCGAGCTGTGCCGTGGGCACGCCCTGCAACGCCGCAAGAAACATCGTCATCGTCTGACCGATGCCCATAAACACGCTCATAATCAGCGCACTCACCAGACCGCCGTTGCCAAGCCACCAGTTGGGGTCCACCGTGATGCCCACGCCCGAAAGCGCCCAGCTGATGAGGCTTGCTCTGCCGTCGAAAAGCTGACGCCAGATGATTGCCGCACCTACGATGGGAAGCACGCCGGGAATGTAGATAAAGGTACGGAACAGCTTTTTGCAGGGCATTTTGCAGTTGAACAAAAGCGCAAGCAGCATGGCAATGACCACGCAAAAAACGTTACGGAAGATGGCGAAGGTAAAGGTATTGCGAAGCGCCAGAAGAAAATAGTTGTTGTCTGTAAAAACCCTGACGTAGTTCTGGAAGCCGTAGAAGGTATACGACTCATCCACATAGGTATTCAGACCGATTTTGTGGAAGCTGAAGAACAGCGAAAAGCCCATCGGAACAAGCGTAAACAGCGAAAAGCCGAGAATAAAGGGCAGGATATACAAATAAAAGGATACCGTATCTTTTTTTCTGCGGCTCATCGCTCTTTTTTTAGGCTCTGCTCCGTTGACCTCCGCTCTGATTTCGGAAATCGTACGCGACATTTTTACACCCGCCGATTATGCCCAGTATTTGCTCAGCTCGTTGTTGAGGTCTTTTTCGATGTTGTTGAGGCAAGCAATCCATTTTGCGTTGTTGGGGTCGGTGCTGTCGTGGTTGGTATCGTAGAAATACTCCTTGAAGTTCAGCCACATTACGTTGTAGATTGCCTCGGTACCAAGATAGCGGTTGTAGCGCATGGTATCGGAGCTTAAGCTTAAGTTGTAGTAGAAGGTGTTGAGCGCAAGATGCTCAGGCGTCTGATTTTCCGAAAGGAAATATTCCTCTGCTACCTTGCGGTTACCCGAAATATTGTAGCCCTCCGTTGCCATTCTCTTCTGGAACTCGGTGAAGAAGTATTCGATGAAGCTCCATGCATCCTCGGGGTATTCGCACTTGGAGGTGATGCAGAGCGACATACAGCCACCGATTGCGGAGGAAAGGGTGTATTTGGTTGCCTCCTGCGTGTCGTAATCGTCGGGCACGGGAGAAGCCATAACGCCAAGGTTAGAGAGGTTGTCAATCCAGTCGTACTCGTTGAACGCCCATCTGCCGTTGGTGGTGGAGGCTACCTTACCCTGATTGAGAAGAATTGCACTGCCTGCCGTGGTATTAGACCAGTTTGCAGGGGAAGCGGCGCCGTCCTGCATTTTACGGAACAGCTCAAACGCCTCTAAAATTGCGGGCGTGCCCGTGATGCTCTTGCAGTATTTGTCGTCCTCGGTGAAGAGGTATTCGCCGTTCTGCTGAATCCATTGCATAATCAGCATTTCGGGGGAGGTATCCAGAATGGTGCCGTTTACCGTGCCGTAGCTCTTTTTTACCTGCTGGCTGATCGCATAGTATTCCGACCAGGTCAGAGCGTAATCGGTGACCTTTTTGCCCGTCATATCGCTGGGATAGGTGGTGTTCATATCCAGCTTGGCACGGATGGTAGCCGCCATATCCTTATCCTGCATTGCGTTTACGGCAGAATTATACAGCTCCTTGTTGTAGATGAGCGTCCAGTCGGGCGAGAAGTCCTTGATAAGACCGTATAAGGGCGCGTTTTTGTCACCCAGAAGACCCGTCTGTGCATTGTAGCGGTAGCCGTCGTTTACTGCCCATAAATCGTCCCAGCCAATGACGTCGGAGCTTTCGATAAAGCTATCGAGCGCAAGAAGCTTGGGCGTTTTACCGGAAAGGAAGGGGATGATTTCACTCGTCTTCATAAAGACGATATCGGGCGTCTGTGCGCCGATATAGCTCGTTTGCAGCTCCTCGTAGTAGCTGTCGGTTGCCTTCTGAATCACGATGTTGATGTTTTCGTTTCCGGGCAGAGCCTCAAACTCCTCCGCTAAGCCGTTATACAGAGCCTCGTTGTCGTAGATGAAGAATACAAGATTCTTTTTGCCGTCCTGAAAGCCGGGAAGCGTGGGGCCACTGCCCGGACCTCCGCAGGCAAGCAAGCTTACCGAAGCAAGCAGCAGACACAAAATAAAACTCAATGCTTTTACTTTTTTCATATCAGGATACCTCCTAAATTATATTTGTTTTTGATGCACGAAATATACACGTGCCTTTAAGCCCTCTTCCTTGCCCGGGCAACGGAGCATACGGGGGACGCTGTATAAAACACCGCCATCGGTTGCCATCTTAAAATCGCTTTTGGGCGCACACTCTGTGCGGCAAAGACGCAGCACGCCGTAATCGTAGATATAGCCGCCCGCAACCTCTTTTTGCTTCAGCTCGGGCATAAATGCAAGGTGGAGCGAAAGCTCTGCGTCAATCTGCGTCAGCACAAGCCTGCCTGCCTCCTCCTGCACCACGGCACCCTTCACCGAAAGCACCTTTGCCCTGATGGGCAGGCATACGGTAATGCCAAAGCCGGGAGCGGTGCCCGTAGCGGTAACGGTGACCTCGTTTTTGTAGGGGAACTGCGTTTGCACACGGACAGAGCCGCCGCCTGCCTCTATTTCGCAGTCGAACAAAAGCTCCAATACCAGGTGCTTATCATCACCTGCAATCTGCATACAGTCGCAAAGCCCCTCGCCGCCGCGCATGGTACAGCACCAATACGCCTCGTAGGCATCCTCCATACACAAAAGCGCGGGCGTCTGCTCGTTTACACAGCTGTCACAGCCCATGCCGCCGTTGCCTCTTTCGGAGAAAACAAGTGCGTTATACAGAATGCGGTAGGTAAGCGCAAGGTATTTTTGCTCGCCCGTAATGCGATACAGCCTGCGTGCCACCATAAAGCTGTCGATGATGGCGCAGGGCTCGGTGAATTCCGGTCTGCCAAACCAATTGTAATTGGCAAAGCTCAGCGACATACCGCGCTTGGTATACAGCTCAAAGCGGCGCACCACCTCGCCCATATAGCGGTTATCGCCCGTAATCTCGGAAAATTTGATGATGCCGCGTAATGCCGTAAGCGTTGCGTGCGTCTGGAAACGGCAAGCCTCTACGTCGGTAGCAAAAAAGCGCTCCGTCATCTTGCGGATCATCCGCTTTAATTCGGCATCGGGGAAATATTCGTATGCGTGGCAAAGACCGTCTAACGCTATGTAAATACAGCCAATATCGGTGGAGAATCGGAATCCCCTGTCGCTGCCTGCAAGCAGCACGCCTGCATGACTGCCCTCCTCGATGTGCGCACGGCTTGTGGGGTAGCGGTCGATGACATCGGAATAGGGCAAAAACAGCCCACGTACCATTTTTTCGATCAGCCTCTGCGGACGCTCCTCCTCAATCTCACGCCACAGACACAGCGCACGAAGCACCCAGCCGTTGCCTGCCCATTGCTGCTCGTTGAGCGCATTGGGGTCTATTTTTTCGCCAAAATAACCCTCTCCGTTCAGATGCTCCTCGAAGCCGTCAAACAGCGGTTGAAGCTCATCGGTGGGCTCGCCCGAAAAAACGGTGTGACAAAGCTGAGCCAAAAGGTCTCTGCCCTGCCAATCGCCCGACCACTCGTTGTTTTTATCCAGATAAATTTCCTGCGCCTTAAAGAAATCCTCCTGCAAACGGATTCTGTTTGCGGAAAGCATCTCTTTCCACATTCCGTTTGGCTTTGCAAAAATGGAATTTTTCACGGATAACGCTCCTTTCATTTTATCAGTTTAATCATACACCAAACGAGGGACAAAGTAAATAGAAATTTTTTCCTGTATAATAAAATTTTTGACATATTCAGTTTACAAATATTTCCGTATCTGCTATAATGATGGCATGAGAAGATACCGCAAGCAGCCCACAGAGGCTCTGCCCGAAAATTTCTTTTATTATTACGTAACGGATTCCGAGACGCCCGACATTATCGTGCTGGAATGCGGCAAGGAAAAATGCCTGCCCGATAAAGAGGTGCTTTCGCGTTGCTACAACTATTATGCCCTGCACTGCGTGCATTCCGGCAAGGGCTACTATACCCTGCGCAACCGCACCTATCCCGTTACCGCAGGGCAGATTTTCTGCTTCTTTCCGGGGGAGCATATCGTGTATTACCCCGATAAGGATGACCCGTGGGAATATTCTTGGGTGAACTTTATTGGCGTAAACGCAAAAACGCTGGTTACCCGTGCGCAATTCAGCGTATCCTCGCCCGTATACGCCTATCAGTCCCCCGAAATACACGCCGCCTTTTCGCGCATGATGACAAAGCACAGCTCTGCCGAAAGGGGCTTGTTTTCCACTGCCTACACCTACGAAATTCTGGCGTGCCTGATAGACGAAAGGCAGAAGGAAAAGCCCGTTTCCATTCACGGCACGGCAGGGTACGTCACCGAGGCACTTGCCTACATCAACCAGCACCTGAGCGACCCCGAGCTTTCGCTCAAAACCTTGGCAAGCAGTCTGAACATCAGCGAAAGCTATCTTTCCCGTCTGTTCAAGGCGGAGGTAGGCACAGCGTTTGTAAAATACGTACAGCGTGCAAGAATCTCTAAGGCGTGCTACTACTTAGAGCATACCGACTATCTGAACAAGGAGATTGCCTTTTTGGTGGGCTTTTCTGACCCCCTGTATTTTTCCTCCAACTTCCGAAGAATCACGGGGCTATCCACCTACGAATATCGGCAGATACACCTGAGCAGCGAAAAAAAGTAAGAGCTATCCCCTTTGACGGGGTAATAAAATAAAAAAAACTGCTACTGTAAGCAGATGGGGAGAATATTTATGAAAATAATCAGTCTTGGCAACAGCTTTTCTGATGACGCTACCTATTATGCACACCGCATTCTTGCCTCTATGGGCTACAGTGATACCGAAATGGGCAACCTGTATATCGGTGGCTGTGACTTAAAAACGCACCTGCAAAACCTGATTGAGGAGCGTCCGCTTTACGAATACCGCACGCCTGCCTCGGGTGAGGAGCTGTGGCGCACGGCAATGGAAACGAACGCAAGAGAGGCTTTCTTTTCCCGTGCGTGGGATGTCGTTACCCTGCAACAGCAGAGTGCAGACAGCGGCAAGCCCGAAACGTATCAGCCCTACTTAAACGGCATTCTGCGTGAGGCAACCGACCTCTGCCCTCAGGCTAAAATTTACTGGCTGATGACGTGGGCATATCAGAGCGACAGCGACCTTCCCCGCTTTGCGGAGTTTGACCGCAATCAGCAAAAAATGTACGAGGCTATCACCGATGCCGTACAAAAAATCATCCTGCCCCACCCTGCCATTTCGGGAATCGTTCCTCTTGGCACGGCAATACAGAATGCACGCACCTCCTCCTGGGGAGATACCCTGACACGTGACGGCTTCCACCTGAGCATGGATAAGGGCAGATACGTTGCCGCCCTCGCCTACGTTGCCTGCCTTACGGGCTACGACATCACCAAGGCGACCTTCCTGCCCGAGGGGCTCACCGAAAACGACCGCGCCATTGCGCTTACGGCTGTGCAGGCGGCAATTGCCACCCCCTTTGCGGTGACAAAGCTGTAATTCTTTCTATCAACCAAAAAACAAGGGGCAGAGCATGGCACAGCGTCCGTTATGCGACGCATTGCGCCGCGGTCTGACCTTTTTTTCTTTCCTTTTTTTAGGGGAAAAAGCCCTTTTTACATAAAAAAAAGAGAGAGCAAAAGCTCTCTCGTAGTCTGCCACCGCAGCCTTATTCTGCCGCCTTTTTGGAGCGGTAATCCTCTAACGCCTTTTTGATTGCCTCTTCTGCAAGCACCGAGCAGTGAATCTTCTGGGGAGGCAGACCCTCGAGCGCCTCTACCACCGCGCGGTTGGTCACCTTTTCCACCTCTTCGATGGGCTTGCCGATGATCATCTGCGTTGCCATACTGCTGGTAGCAACAGCCGCACCGCAGCCAAAGGTTTTGAATTTGGCGTCTACCACGATGCCGTTTTCGATCTTCAAAAAGATCTGCATAATATCGCCGCAGGAGGCATTGCCCACCGTGCCAACGCCGTCGGCATCGGGAATTTCACCTACGTTCTGGGGGTTTCTGAAGTTTTCTAATACCTTTTCGTTATACATACCGTGTACCTCGTTTATTAACCGGGAAATAAGGGTGACATTGCACGCAGACGCTGCAATGCGTTTTGCAGAACGTCTACCGTTTTGTCGACGTCCGCTACGGTGTTACGCTTACCGAAGGTGAAGCGGATGGAGCCGTGCGCAAGCTCCTCAGGCATCCCCATGGCAAGCAACACGTGCGAGGGCTCTAAGGAGCCTGACGTGCAGGCAGAGCCGCTGGAAACGCAGATATCCTCGAAGTCGAGCGAGAGCAGAATGGATTCTCCCTCAACGTATTGGAAGGAAAAATTGGCGTTATTGGGAAGCCTGCTTTGGGGATGACCGTTCAGCCTGCAATAGGGGATACGCTCGGTTACTGCGGCAATAAAGCGGTCACGCAGAGCCGTTACGTGCGCGTTGTTCTCCTCCATCTCGTTCACCGCCTTTTCGATGGCAAAGCCAAGACCGACAATGCCGGGGGTGTTGGAGGTGCCGCCGCGCATACTGCGCTCCTGAGCGCCACCCAGCATAAAGCGTTGCAGCCTTACACCCGAGCGCACGTATAAAACGCCAATGCCCTTGGGGCCGTAAAACTTATGCCCCGAAAGGCTGAGAAGATCTACGCCAAGCTCCTGCACGTTGATGGGCACGGCGCCGATTGCCTGCACCGCATCTGTGTGCATCAGCACGCCCCGCTCCTTGCAGATCTGTGCAATTTCCTTGATGGGCTGAAGGGTGCCAACCTCATTGTTTGCCGCCATAACCGTTACAAGCACGGTATCGGGACGGATTGCCGCCGCTACGCTTTCGGGCGAAACGGTGCCGTATTCATCCACATCCAGATAGGTGACGGAAAAGCCCTCCTTTTCGAGCTGCTCTACCGTGTGCAGCACAGCGTGATGCTCAATTTTGCTTGTGATGATGTGCTTGCCCTTTTCCTTTTTTGCGTAAGCTACGCCGCGGATTGCCCAGTTATCCGATTCGGTGCCGCCCGAGGTGAAATACACCTCGTTCTTTTTGCAGCCAAGCGCCCTTGCAACACGCTCGCGCGACTGATCGACAGCGGCAGTTGCCTTTCTTCCCTCTGCGTGCAAGGAGGAGGCATTGCCGTAGACCTCGCTGTAATAGGGAAGCATTTCCTTTAATACGGCCTCATCGGTATAGGTGGTAGCCGCATGATCCAAATATATCATTTACGCATCTCCTTGACGCTTTTTTTTGAAATCTGTTTGCAGATCGTAAAGGGTTACTCCGTCTAAAAAGCCGTTGACACGCTCGGAAAGCTGATACCACAGCTCGCACGTGGGGCATTCCCCCATATTTTTACAGCCACCCGAAATACAATCCACAAGCTCGAGGTTATCCTCCAGCACACGCACAATTTCGCCAACGCTCTGCTCCTTCGGGTCCTTAGAAAGAGCATAGCCGCCGTTTGCGCCGCGCACGGAAACAACCACGCCCGCTTTTTTAAGCGGAATCATCAGCTGCTCTAAGTAGGCGCCCGAAATGCCGGCAATCTCTGCAATGCGCTCTACGGAAAGGGGGCGCTGACCCTTGTTTTCCGCCAGATAAAAGCAAGCCTTTAAGCCATACTGCGCTTTGGTAGAAAGCTTCATACACCCT
>JAFQWR010000270.1 GCA_017407365.1 Clostridia bacterium | reverse complement strand
TTTTCAGGTTTGGTGGCAAACGGTCGGTTTGCTCATAACTCGGATGATAGCCTCTAATAGATATACACTTGAAAGAGCTGTTTTATTGGTGATTTGTAAAAAAAAATAAAAAACTTTGTTTTTAGGTTGTTTTCTGCATCATCTTATATATTGTAAGATGAAATAAATATATTATGGAGGTATAATATGAAGCAGAGGAATAAGAAAGGCTTTACGCTCGTAGAGCTGATTATCGTCATTGCCATCATCGGTGTTCTGGCAGGCGTTCTGATTCCCACCTTTGCAGGCGTAATCGAAAAGGCAAAGCTTGCGAGCGATCAGTCTGACGTGAAAAATATGAACACAATCGTAAAGCTGCAGAGTGTTTTAGATGACCGTGCATATTACGAGGCGTATGAGGTAAAGGAATTACTGAAAAGCGAGGGCTTCGTAAAACTGCAATCGCAGGTAAAGGGCTATAGCTATTGGTATGACCGCGCCGCAAACGAAATTCTGTTGAAAAAGACAGAGGAGATTGTTGGCAATCCCGTTGCGCAGGGCAGTATGATTGCCTATGCAGATTCCGCGGAATTCACGCAAAACCGTGTGGAAGCACTTTCCTCTACATATCCGTCGTATTTATATATCGATGATACGGAAAACGAAATCACCAACATGGTGGATACCGTAAATTACCTTGTGCGCAAGGCTATGGCTTCGGAAACGGGCTATAAAAACATCACTGCAAAGATGAGTGAGCTGTTCTCCGCTTCGTATTCCGCTATTTCGTATGACATGGTAAAAACGCACATTGCGCAGTATGCGCCCGATCGCTCGCTGTATATCGACGAAACCGGCTTCTATGCCGCTTCCGAACCGGGCGTAACGGATGTTATCGCAGAGCGTGTGGTGTTCACTCCCAATATTCAGACGATTCCTTCCATGACCAAGGCTTCCGGCTCCGCTATCGGCGTTATTTCGCTGAATGACGGTGTGCTTGAAATTCCCGCATCGGTAACGGAAATCGAGGCAGGCGCGTTCATTGACGTCAAGAATGTTTCCTTAATTCAGACGCAAACGCCCTCGCTGTTAACGGCAGAAAATCTTTCGCTGGATCTTCTTAACCTTGTAGTAGGCTCTACGGGTGCAAACGTAGAGGAGCTTGCAGTACAGCTTGGTTACTATCAGGTAGAGGGTAACTGGTATGTGTATGAAACGGTAAATGAGGCTCCTGTATTGAAGAGCTTCTACAAATACGCACGTAAAAGCGGTATCGTGGTAGATCAGGATAAGGTTACGGTCGGTGATGTTGAGGTAGAAACCGGCGGCAAAAAGGCGCTCACTCTGGGTGAGGTAGGTGCTACGCTGAACTACATTATCAGCGGAGAAGCAAATGCATTACAGGTTGAGGCTCCTAATGGATATACCACGGGCAGTGGAGATACCCTCCGTACGTATACGGTTGACGGCCTGCGTGCAGGATATCTGATTCCTTCGTACGAAATGGAGATTGATACCTCGGTATTCAAGGATGTAACGAAAGACAATATCTCCTCTAAGATCTCCCGTATGCGTTTCAGCAGTCAGAATATCGGTGCGCTTACCGTGATGTCGGGCGCTGTGCTTACCACGGATAACACGCTGTACCGTCTGCCCAAGATCGGTTATTTTACGGGTGTAAGCTTGAAGGAGCTTGGTAAGGGTATTGGTAATGAAACGTACCTTGCAATAAAGGATCCCACGCTTGGTTACGATCTTGCTGGTTTAGAGAATCTTACTGTTACGCTCACCTATAATGACGGTACGCAAGACAAGACTCTTTCCCTCGTCAAGGATGCAAACGGCTATCAGGGATATTATTCGGCGCCCACGCCTGTCGGAACTCCCAAGCAAATCACGATTCATAACGGAACAACTGTTATTTTTGTGCAAAATCTTATCTAATATCAAATAAACAAAAAATCGAAACGAGCAATCGTTCGAAAAATAAAAAATAACCGCAGGAGGTTTATTTATGAAAAAGAAACTTTTGGTACTTGCCCTTGCTCTTGCAATGGTATTTTCGCTGGCAGGCTGTCTGCAGCTCGAAACGGTAAAATCCATTTCTTTGGTAGAATCCCCCAGCGCAACTTATAACTACGGCGATCCCTCGCAGGAATTCAATTTCTCCATCGCAGTTGAAAAGGGTGAGGATACTTACCTTATTCGCTTCAACGCTACGGCAGCAGATTTTGAGGAGGGTCCTGTTACGCAGAACGGTGTAACGGTAACCGGCTTTAACGTAATGTCCTACGGTACGCGCACCGCTACCATCAGCTACGGCACCACCGCAAGCATTCAGTTCGAATACACCGTAAACGTTAACTACTCTGCAGGCGAAGGCACGGCGGCTGATCCCTATCAGATTCAGGATGCAGAGCAGATGGCTTATATGCTGGCAGAGGACAGCGCAGAAGGCAAGTATTTCAAGCTGATTGCTGATATCGACTTCTCTGCAATGGATATGAATCTTTACACCGAAACGTTAGAAGCAAACCCTGTATTTACGGGTACGTTTGACGGTGACGGCCACGCCATCAAGAACTTTGTTAATACTAACTCCATCGGTACGAAGGCTCACGGCGTATTCTTTATGTTAGACGATGCTACCATCAAAAACGTTGATCTGGTAGACTGTGTTGTTGATACCTACAGTGAGGGCAGCGCATTGCTTGCTTACGGCTCGGGTGAAGCAACTGCAATTACGGTTGAGAATGTAAACATTCTGGCAACCCAGGAAGGTGCATCCTATGTAGCAGGCTGGAAAAATGTTGGCGGTATGATCGGTTATGCAAGAAATGACGTTGCTCTTACCATCAGAAACTGTGAGAACAATGCAAACGTTACCAACTACGGTCAATATGGCGCAGGCGGCTTTGTCGGAACATTAACGGCAAATGTCAACAATGCTGTAAGATTCGAAAACTGTGTAAACAATGGTAATATCACCGGTCTTACGTATGTTGGTGCCTTAGTAGGTAATACGAGTTTCAAAGCGAAGTACAACGGATTTGCTGCAGTAAACTGCAAGAATACGGGTAAAATTACTTATGCGCAGTATTTTAAAAGCGGATATTTCTCGGTATTTGTTGGTGCAGGTGCAGATACTACTAATAAAGCACAGTTAGCTGCCTTTACCGGTTGTGAAAATACCGGTGCTGTTTCGATGACGGCAGATCAGGAAGCTAAGCTGGACAGCGCATATATGAATTATGCTACGCCTGTTTTTGATGTAAAGAGCTTTAGTGCTGAAATCAGTATCGCGAACAACGGTGCAGTTCAATTTGGCAGCGTTGAAGGTGCGGATTATTATATCGTTTCCTTCTACACCTTTACGCAACCTGCAAGCTCCTCCGTTAAGATTGTTTATAAGGTTGGGGCAACCTCCGGCTCCGTTATCATTCCCGGTACGGTAAAGGTTGGTGAAAAAACCTATACGAATGCATTAGCAAACAATGATATGGTTGCATCGCTGGAAGGTGAAAGTCTTGATGGAAACAATACATCTGTTACTGTTTCCGCCTATGCCGCAGTAGAAAATGGCATGGATCGCTTGATTTCTGCTGAATCCAAGCAGGTAAAATTAACTGAGGTATAATAAATCAACATATGATGAGGAAGAGCGGAAATCTCCGCTCTTCTTTTTTTTTACCCCAAATTACCCCATAACAGACTTTTTTCGGCAACTTGACAATTCCAAAAAAAAGTGCTATAATAATATCAATTATGGAGAAAAAGGAATTCGGTGTAAAAGGTATGACGTGTGCCGCCTGCTCCGCCGCTGTGGAGAGAGCACTCCGTGGCGCAGGTGCAGAAGGCGTTTCTGTCAATCTGATGGCAGGCACCTGCTCGTTTATCTGCTCGGATGAAACGGTAGACGATGCAGTCTTTGTTGCTGCCGTAAAAAAGGCAGGCTATGCGCTCGTGGATATCCGTGAAAGGAACGAGGAGGAGGAAAGAAGGGCGGAAAAAAATCTGCTCAGGCGGTTCTTTATTTCGCTTGGGCTGCTTCTGCCGTTGATGCTCGTTGCAATGGGGCATATGCTCCCCTTTGCCTTCCTGCCCTACCTCTACACGGCAGAGGGCGCTTGGCTTCTTGCATTGGTGGAAATCCTGCTTACGCTACCCGTTCTTATCATCAACAGTCAATACTTCACCAAGGGCTTTACCTCGCTGTTTCACGGCTCGCCCAATATGGACACGCTGATTGCCACAGGCTCGCTTGCCGCCTTTTTATATGGCGTATATGCCTTGGTGATGATTCTTTGCAAGCAGAACGTGGATTATTTCCGTCAGCATCTGTACTTTGAATCTGCCGCCATGATTGTAACGCTGATTACCCTCGGCAAATACTTGGAGAGCAGAGCAAAGGGCAGAACGAAGCGCGCGGTAAAATCTCTTCTTGCGCTTCAGCCCGACGTTGCCTGCGTCATCCGTGAGGGAAGGGAAATCACCGTTTCCGCTTCCGCATTAAAAGAGGGTGATCTCGTGGTCGTACGGGACGGCGAGCGCATTGCCGCCGACGGCGTGGTTGTAGAGGGCGAGGGCTCCGTGGATCAGTCCGCCGTTACGGGCGAGAGTCTGCCGATTGAAAAGCATACGGGAGATAGCGTTTTTGCCGCCACCGTAAACCGTGCGGGCTATTTTGTATTCCGTGCCGAAAAGGTGGGCAGAAGCACGGGGCTATCCAAAATGATTGCCATGGTAGAGCAGGCAGCAGCAAGCAAGCCGCCTGCCGCCCGTCTTGCCGATAAGGTGGCAGGGATATTTGTTCCCACCGTTATGGGCATTGCAATAGTAACCTTTTTGGTGTGGATGCTCATCGGTACCTTCGATCAGGCGTTTAATTTTGCCATCAGCGTGCTGGTGATTTCCTGTCCGTGTGCGCTTGGGCTTGCCACTCCCGTGGCTGTAATGGCAGGTACGGGCAGGGGTGCAACGAGGGGGATTCTGTTCAAGGATGCCGCCTCGCTTGAGGTTGCCGCAAGGGTTGGCACCGTTGCCTTCGACAAAACGGGCACGGTCACCGAAGGCTATCCTAAGGTCACCGATATTCTTTCCGAAAACGAAGCGTATCTTCTGCAAAGAGCGTATGCGGTAGAGCAGCTTTCCTCTCATCCCCTGGCTAAGGCGATTGTGCGGTGCGCAGAGGCGCGTGGAGTAGAGCGGATGGAGGCAACCGACTTTGTAAGCATGCCGGGCAAGGGTGTATCTGCCGTTGTTGAGGGCGAGCGTGTGCTTGCAGGAAGCGGTAAAGCGCTCCGTGACTATTTGCCCGAAGAGGTGCTTACGCGCGCAGAAGGGCTTATGCAGGGCGGCAAAACGTGTCTGCATTTTGTATCCGAGCAAAAGGGGTATCTGGGAAGCGTTGCGCTTGCGGATACTTTGAGAGAGGGTGCGGCTGAGGCAATTGCCGAGCTGCACGCAATGAACGTGCGTACCCTGATGATTACGGGGGACGCAAAAGGCACGGCAGAGGAGATTGCAAAGCAGGCAGGCATCGACGAGGTGATTGCAGAGGTACTGCCCGAAAGCAAGGCAGAGGAAATCGCAAAGCGCAAGGGTGAAACGGTTGCCATGGTTGGTGACGGCATCAACGATGCGGCGGCACTTGCCTCGGCGCATCTTGGCATTGCGATGGGCGCAGGCACGGACGTGGCAATCGAAAGTGCAGACGTAGTGCTGGTGAAAAGCGACCCCAAGGGAGTTGCGGCGGCGCTCAGGCTGGGCAGAAAAACGCTTTCGGTCATTCGGAGCAATCTGTTCTGGGCATTTTTCTATAACACGCTCGGGATTCCCGTTGCGGCAGGTGTTTTTTCCGGGCTCGGCTTGGTGATCAATCCGATGATCGCCGCGGCTTGTATGAGCTTAAGCTCGGTCAGCGTGGTGTTGAATGCACTGCGGTTAAATAGATTTGATGCGGATAAACCCGCAAAGGAGAAGGCTATGAAGGCAAAGAAGGAAAAGAAGGAATATTTCGAGGTTGTCTACGGGGTAGACGGCATGAGCTGTAAGCATTGTGCCGCCCGTGTGGAAACTGCTCTGATGGAGGTAGAGGGTGTAGAAAACGCCATCGTAAACCTGAAAAAGAAGCAGGTCACCGTGTATCTGGAGGACCCCTCCGTGCAGGAAAAGCTCCCTGCCGCCATCGAGGCCGCAGGCTACACCGTACGCGCTTAATTCTCATACCCATCCGCAAGGCACGGACGAAAAAGCATTCGGCGGCATAAGCCGTTGGCTTTGGGGCTGTTGCCGCAGCTCTTTCAGGTTGCGAAGGAAGAGCTTGGCAATAAAGTGTGCTTTGCGGTGGCAGAGTGCATACCGTCGCTCGGGAAGAAGACAACCTTTTACGGGCGGCTTCTTTTGCGTGCGTTGATACAACGCATCTGCGCCGAGCAGGCAGGCTGTTTGAGTGAAAAATAACGGCTTTCTTTTTTGCTCAAGGTTATGATTCCAACATAATACAGAATAAAAAAACCGACAGAGGCAGAGGTCTCCGTCGGTTTTTTTGCTTTACCGATAAAATACCGCAGGGCGGCTTGTTGCATAAAAAAAGAGCAAGCATATCTGTGGCAATTGCGCCAAGGGCTTGCTCTGAATAAACGGTATAAACGGTTTGAAAAAAGGTAAACAAAACAATGCGCAGAAAGAAGAATCCAATCGCGCACGGTTTCAAAAAAGAATAAACGATGAATCAATCAATAATCAATAATTCTTTTTCCAATCCTTTTTGGTAAGCTCAACAGGATCAAAGGGCTTCGTGCAATCGTTGTCCACGATGTAATCGATGGAAACACGGTAGTAGCGGGAAAAAGCCTTCAGCAGGGGGATGCTGGGCTGACGACGTTCATTTTCATAGTAAGAAAGAGATTCTCTGGAAATGTTCATGTCAATAGCAACTCTGGCTTGGCTTAAACCGTTTTTCTTGCGTAATTCACGAAGTCTGTTCATAATGAAAGTCTCCTCTGTAATTATTTTTTTATATTACTATTATACCACAAATTTCAAAGAGTGACAAGCACAAACTGTTACACCGCTTTGTTTTTTTTCCGTAGCCGAAATACTTTGCTGAACGGAAAATGCAACCGCGCCGAGGGCAGGTCTTGACACAGGCTTTTTTGAATCGAAAAATATTTGCTGTTTTTTCACGGGTGCTGTTAAAACGCGCGCGTTTGACTGAAATTGCTGTTAATTATAGAATTAAATCAGAAAAACAGAATAAGTCATACGGTGCGGAAATCTGCCTTGAAGGGGTGCTCAGAGTGAGAGAAAAGGAGTGGACTATTTTTTAACACTTTTCAAATATGTTAAAAAACTTTTTTGTAAAAACCTGCGTGGAGCGTAACCGCTTTCACAACAGCTTTTGTAAAAAAATGGGGCAGGACAGTAAAAACACGCACGCAAGCAGTATAGCTTATTTGCCATCGGGGTATACTTAAGGGGCGGCACACCCATAGCCGAGCCGTTACATACAATGGAAGGGGTGGGTGTACCGAAGAGTAAAAAAAGGACGGTTACGCTATGGTGAAAAGAGGAGAGGTATACTACGCAGATCTCAGCCCCGTGGTGGGCAGTGAGCAGGGCGGCGTACGCCCTGTGCTTGTGGTGCAAAACGACGTTGGCAATCGGTATAGCCCTACGGTGATTGCGGCGGCGATTACCAGTCAGATCGGGAAATCCCGCTTGCCCACGCACGTAGCCCTGCCTGCAGAGGGGGTAGGGCTTCCCAAGGATTCTGTAATTTTGTTGGAGCAGATCCGCACGCTGGATAAGCGCCGCCTGCGTGAGCGCGTGGGCGAGCTGAACGAAAGCGAAATGGCAGAGGTGGATCGGGGGCTGCTTGTTTCTCTTGGCTTTACGGGCAAAACGTATTTGCAATAACGGCAAAAAAGCAAATGCGGTCAGCTGAAAAAGGCAAAGCCATATCAAGCGCGGAAAAAAGGTAAAGGCAAGCAGAGCGGGTAAAAATAATACTCCTTCGGTCTTGGGAAAATATCCTGCCGCAAAAACACGAAAAAAAGGACCTGCATAAAGTGCAAGTCCCTTTGGTTCTTCATTTCAAGCGGAAAAATTGCTTTTGGCGTAGGAATTGCCGTGCAAAACAGGGCAGGCAACAAGCCTTTTCTTCTCTTCGCCTCAGGCTTTTTTGTCTTACGGGCGTAATGCGTAAGGGCTATTCCGTCTTAAAGCGAATCAGCCTGATGCAAAGCCACGTCAGCGGTACGCTCAAAAGGCAGGCGCACGCCTTTACAAGCCAGGGGATGATTTGCGCAAAGGCAAAGGTGTCGTTGCGGTGAATCTGCAATACCCAGAACAGGTAGGCAAGAAGGCTCATCACCAAAAATGCGCCCACAGCAAGCAGTGCGTCAAAAAGCCCCTTGGCGGAAAGATCGCACTCTCCTGCGCTGTGCAAAAGCAGAGCAATCGAAAGTGAAATGCCGCTTTCGGCAAAGAAGATACCGGAAAGCACGCCGTTTTCGTCTGATTGGCTGAAAAATACCGTGCGGTCAAAGCACGCCGAAAAGAAGGGCACAAGTGCGGTGAAGCAGGCAATACTGCAAAAGAAGCGCTTCCATTTTCCTTCGTGATAGGCGGCAAACAGTGCAACGCAGGCGTAAAGCAGGTTATAGCCGAATTTCACGTCTGTAGCGGGGGTGGTGGCTTTGTCGTAGAAGCTTGCGTTTACCAGAAAGCGGAGCATATCCAGCGCAAGGTAAAGCACCGCCAGGGTGCAGATCAGCCTTTTGCGCTTTTCGGCTCCGAAGTGCTTCAGTCCGAGTAACACAAAAAATGCCACGGAAACGGTGACGGTCAGCATGGCGACAAGCTCGGTCAGAGCGATGACGTTACGCATGGCTTACCTCCTTTTTCTGCTTTCCCTTGGTACAGAGATGAATGATACCGTAGGTGCCAAAGCACAGCAGCAGGATTGCCGCGCAAAGCAGCAGATTGCCTGCAACGTAGCCGAACAGATTGTATAAAAATCCGAGGTAGCCGCTCTTGGGCCCGAAAATAGAAAGCTCACCGCCGATGCATAACGAAAGCACGGTGCAAAACAGCACGTAGCCGCTGAGTGCAAGGGCAAGCGGATAGAAATCGCGCAGACGGAAAACATAGAGCCTTACGGTGAGCAGGTAAACGGCAACTGCCATCATGGCTCCGTGATAAAAATAGCTGTGCCCCTGAATCAGGCTCATCTTATAATTGCCCTGCACGGCAACGAACAGAAGAAATACCACAAACGAGGGGATAACGGAATATGCCTTTGCCACATTGGAAAGGCGGTTTTTCTTAAAGCAGAACAGAGGGTAGGTATACATCACGGCAGAGCAGAATACCACGGGGTATCTTGTGGTATCGTAAGAGCCGTTTCTGGAAATCAGGAAGAAGATCTTGAAAATCTCGGTAGCAATCAGCATCCAGAAGATTACCCTGATGGGTAGCAGCTTTTGCGCCTCGTCTGCGTTGCGGTACTTTTTGGTAAAAATAACCACGAACAGAATGATTGCCACCGTAGTAATAACCGTTGGCAATATGTAGTTATAAAGCAATGGCATACAAGCCTCCTTTTTGCGCTGATAAAGCGCATTTTCGGTTTTTTTCAGCTGTTTACGGGAGCGTTACAGGCTGTTAACATATATAAGACAATTCTGCAAGCAAAATTGTTGGTAAAAAGTACAAAAAATTTTTGTTTTTTTTAAGGGCAGAGGTTGCGCTGTTGCTTTTTGACGGAAAAATATCGTGTCGATCAGTTTTTTTATATTGCAGCATATATTCCTGCTTCAGCGTTACCGTGCGTAAAGATGCTAAACAGCATGAAGGTGAATAAAGTGTATTTTACCTCTTCGTCGAGGGTATGGCAAGCGGAAATTCCAAGCGGCTACACCCTGCCTGCCTCAATAACGTTATACTTCTACGTGGAGGATGAATCGGTCCTTCCCAACGACGGCGGCAATTATTGGCACTACGGCACATACGGAGAGATTGTCATCTGGTAAAACAGAGCATAAAGAAAAGGACAAGGCACTGCGCCCTGTCCTTTTTTATTTGTATCGTTTTTATCCTCTTCTGATCATAACCGCACCCTTAGGCAGGTGTCTTTTGGCAAAATAAACGATCAGATAGATGATGCCGCCGAGTGCTGCTGCGCCTACGATGGAAAGAAGTACAATCAGCGTGGGGAAGGATCCGCTTTTTACCTTGCTCCACATATTGTTCAGCTGAGCGGTGCGGTCACCGAAGTCCACCATCATTACACAGCGGTTGATGGTTTCTTCATCGGAATACTGCGCATATAACGGACGGTAGCTATCCTCGTTGGTGGTAAACCGAGCCTCGGGAATATCACCGAAGAAATAGCTTAAATCCACCTCAATATCGCCCTCCTCGTCCATATACCAGTCGCGGATGTAGTCGAGCATGGTGCTGTTTTCTGCATTGCCCGAAACCACGGAGGTGTAGCCAACGGCATCCATATTCATAACGGCAACCTCAGGAAGACACATATAGTTGATGAAGGCCTCGGCAAGCTCGGTGTTTGCGCCCTTGGGCATTACCCAGCCGTCAAACCATACGTTACTGCCCTCACGGGGTACGGCGTAGGCAAGCCTTCCGCCCTCCTCGTTTGCCTCGTTGATATAGCAGGCGGCGTCACCGCTCCATGCAAAGTTTACGTCAATCTTGCCCGCAAGCATATCGTTTTTGCCGTTATCCAGCTCGAAGCCAAACATGATTTTTTTAACGTAGGCAAGCGTTTCGGCAACCTTGGTAAGGCTTTCGTCGTCGGTGCGGTTACAGATTTCCGAAAGCGCCGCACGGTATTCTGCCAGCGTGCATTCGCCCGATTCGTACTTATCTCCCCATGCGTTCAGCTCGTCGCGGTAAACAACGGCAAGCCCCAGAAAGTAGGTGTCACGCACGCTGTCCTTGATGGTGATGCGGTTGTCGTACAGCACGTTGAATACAGCCATCCACGTTTGCATATCCGAAAGCGCTACGTTGTCGGCGTTGTAAAACAGACCCATCGTGCCCCACATATAGCCCACGGCGTACTCCGAAAGGCGCTTGCCGTTTACGGCGTTTGCCTCGTCCTCGTATACGCTTTTGATGTAATTGCTTGCATAGGCGGTGTAGTTGGGGATTTTTTCGTAGCTGATGGGCTCGAGCATATCCTCGCGGATCATCTTCTGAATCATATAGTCAGAGGGGCAGATGAGGTCGTACGGCGTGCGGTTTCCTGCGGCTTTTGCAATTAAAACGTCGTTATACATATCCTCGCAGGTGCCCTTGGTGGTATATTCGATGTTGACGTCCTTGCCGTAGTTTGCCTTATACCACGTCACAAAGTTCTGCACCCTGAGGCTTTCGGGGTCCTCCTCATCCAGTGCCACCTCTCCCTGCTCGTTCAGGAAGAGATCCTCGTTTGCGTATTCCTCCCAGCTGCACACGTGCAGGGTTTCTACCTCGGCGGCAAGCGCAGGGGCAGAGGGGGGAAAAGCGAGCCACGCCGCAAGAATAGCGGCAAATAACGGAAAAAATATCTTTTTCATTGGTAATACCTCGGGTTGGGTTAGTTACTGCGAGCCTTTTCTGCCTTGCTTGCTCTCACGTTGATTACAATCACGATAACGAGCAGAAGCAGGAACAGAAGAGCGGAAAGCGCACGGAGCTCGGCGGGCAGGGGACGCTTTGCCTGAATGTCAAAGATGTAGGTGGAAAGCGTCTGGAAGGTGGTGTTTTTGGTGAACATCGTGATGATGTAATCGTCCAGCGAAAGAGTTACAGCAAGCATAAAGCCGCTGAATACGCCGGATAGAATTTCGGGAAGCACCACCGTAAACAGTGCTCTTGCGGGGGTTGCGCCAAGGTCGAGTGCCGCCTCGTACAGGTGCGGGTCGAGTTGCTTGAGCTTGGGCATAACCGAAAGCAGAACAAAGGGTGCGGAAAGCACCACGTGCCCGATGAGCAGGGTTAAAAAGTTGTTTTCCGAAAACAGGAAGGCAAAGGTGAGCGCAAGCGAAATTGCCGTTACGATTTCCGCATTCACCACGGGAATCTGCGAAATACCGTTCAACACCTTCTGTGTGCGCTGCTTGCTGTAAAAAATGCCGATGGCACCCGTTGTGCCAAGCAGGGTTGCAATAGCGGCAGAGGAAAAAGCCACCAGAAGGGTGTTTTTAACCGCCGTCATAATTTCTTCGTGTTTGAATAAATCGGGATAGAGCTGCAGGGTGGTATCCGTCCATTTGCCGATTACGGTAGAGGAGGTGAAGGAATATGCCACCAGCAGAAGAATGGGCACGTACATAAAGGCAAGCACAAGGAAGATATAGCCCTTAGCAAAGAATTTTTTTACCATAATCCACCTCTCACTGCTGCGGCGTTGTCGGGTGCGCCCGTTTTTGCGGAAATCAGCATGGAAGCGCCGATTATCAACAGCATAATCATCGAAAGCGCGGTGCCGAAGTGCCAATCTCCCGATTGGAAGTTGCGTTCAATCAGCTTGCCGAAAACCTCGATGGAGCGCTCGCTCATTATGTCAGAGATAACAAAGCAGGTCATCGTGGGCATAAACACCATCGTCACGCCGCTGATTACGCCCGGCATACTCATGGGCACAATCGCCTTCCAGAAGACCTGTGAGTTGTTTGCGCCAAGATCGTGCGCCGCCTCTATCACCGATTTATCCATCTTGCACATGGTGGTGTAGAGGGGTAAAATCATAAAGGGCAGA
>JAFQWR010000269.1 GCA_017407365.1 Clostridia bacterium | reverse complement strand
TTCGATGATACCGCTTCTGTGCTTGTCGGGATAAACCGTTCAGATAAAGAGGCTTCCTTTGCGCTGAACGCAGAGTATAAAAACTATTTTACAGGCAAGACGGTAGACCGTGCGGTTTTATCTCCCCAATACGGTTTCTTTCTTTTAATCCGTCGTTAATTCATAAGCTTCCGCATATAATATAACGTACCTTTCTTGGTGCGTTATTCTTTTACGGAGGTATTTATGATGGAACGCATACAGCTGCAAACGCAAGCCACAGGGGAATATCCCACCACTCACGGCTTAACAAAGGATATTCGCCTTGCCGATATGATAGCAGAGGTTTACGCAGGCAGATACAGCGAGATGACTGCCGTTATGCGATACAGCTTTCAGCATACCGTTTCAGAGCTGAATCCAAGCTACCGTATGCTGGCTGATGCTCTGCGCGGCATTGCCGTCAGCGAGATGAATCACCTTTCCAGACTCGGAAATCTGATTGGTGCGCTCGGAAGAGTCCCTGTCTACGCAAACGCCAAGGGACAGCCCTTTTCGGCTATGTCCGTGGATTTTGAAAGCGATGCCAAACGCTTTTTACAAAACGATATCGACGGAGAATATCTGGCGATTGACGATTACGAATATCTGATTGCACATTGCGACAACGAGCAAGTAAACGCCGTAATAAGACGTATTGTAGAGGACGAAAAGGTACATATTCTTACCTTAAACGAGCTTTTGGGTGCGTTAAAGTAAAAGCAATTTTACAAAGGAGAAAGTGTGTTTTTAACAAGATTCCGTAAAAATATTCAGCAAGAGGGCTATCCGTTCAGCGTACCTGCGGTGCAACAGATGCAGGAGCTGAGCTTCACTGCGCCCATCACCGTGCTTTCAGGGGAAAACGGCTCAGGTAAAAGCACGCTCTTACAGCTGATGGCGGCTTGTTGCAGGTGTGTGCGCATCGGAGACGGAAAAATAGAGGATGATGCAGGCATTGCGGCGCAAAAGGCGGCACATTGCTTTACACCCGTTTTTATGCGCAAGCCCATGCGAAGCTTCTTCTTTTCGGCTGAAAGCTTTATCCGCTATATTTCCTGGATCGAAAAAAGCAAGGCAGAGGCAAAGGAGGCAATTGCAGAAATTGACCGCACCTATAAAAGCAAATCTGCCGCGGCTCTTGCCAGACAGCCGCACGAGGCTACGCTTGCCGATTTAGAGGAACTGTACGCGTATTCTCTTTCGCAGTCCTCCCACGGGGAGGGCTTTCTGGCTTTTTTTGATTCCCGATTAAACGGTAAGGGCTTGTATTTTATTGATGAGCCGGAGGGTGCACTCAGCTATTCCAACCAATATCTGCTTGCTGTCATGGTGCATAATGCCGCAAAATACGGCAGTCAGTTTGTGATTGCCACGCATTCCCCCATTTTATGTGCCATTCCCAATGCCGATATTTGGGAAATCGGCGAAAACGGAATTACCGAAAAAAGCTACGACGAATTGGAAAATATCTCTTTCCTGCGTATGTTTATGAAGCGTAAGGATACTATGTTTGACGAATAAATATAAGCATAAAAAACAGCCGTCTGCGCAAGAGGACGGCTGTTTTTGTATTATTCAGATAAAAAACCGTGCAATGCCGCACGGGCAAAAGAAGCTACGCTATCGCTTTAAGCTCTGCAATTCTTCCTTCTGTGAGGAATTGAGCCTCAGCGATTCCCTCCCCTTTTGCAATGCCTTGTTGTAGGTGAAATCATCTAAGCGACAGCTTTTTAAGTAGGCCACGGTACCGTCGTATGCATAAACAAGAGCAACCGAAAGCAACCAGCTGACTCCCATTTTCACGTAGTAGGTTGCGCCATCCTGCAACAAATCGCAGACGCTAAATATCTGTTGAAGGTAGCCCTCTTTCATAAAGGGAATCATAGCCACGTAGCCAAAGCGGACGGCAAAGGGGTTTTCGTGCGATAAGCATTGCTGTAAAAAGCGGAAATACCCTTCCCGCTCCGCCTTCTTTGGCTTGATGGCAGAGGCCGTCAGGTCTACCGTTGCCCAGCTGTCGAGTAGCGGCAGAAAGTCCTGCAACAGAGAAAGCAGTGTTGTTTCGCTGCTTATTGTGCCCAGACAAAGCCCCATCAGAATTTTGATTTCGTAGCAAATGCTGCTTTGTGCAAGCTGATACCGAATAAAGCCCTCCTTATCGGCAATATTCTTGGCGAGCCTGCGAAGCACGGGCATACGTACGCCGTAAAAATTGCCGATTTCAGGAACCAATCCTGCATGAAAGGCACGGTAAGCGGCATCTGCTTTTTCTTCGATTTCGTGTAGTAGCAGAGCTTGCTCCTTTTGTGTCCACATAAGGGTATCCTTTTTGCTGTATTTCAGATATGATTTCCGCCCGCCGCCTTTTGCATACGGTCCAGAAGCGAAACCCCAAAGCCCACGCCCTCAGGTGCCTCCAACAGAATTTCATCAAATTCCTTTTCGGCATCTCTTAGCGCGGCAAAAAGCTTGGCGGCAAGCTCCTGCTCCGAATTGCCCAGAATGCGCACGGAAAGCCCACTCAGTAAAGGCGCCGTATCCTTCAGGCAGAGGATTATTAGTCCGCTTCTGCCTTGCGCATAGGTACGCACCTTATCAAGGCTTTGCTTCTGAAAAAGCGTTACAGGTACCTTGGGTGCATAATGCTTATATTTTACACCGGGAGAGCGCACGGTGTCGGTGATTCCCTTCGAAAAAGCCACGTCACCGCAAACCTTTGCTATATCCTCGCCGGTTACCCTTCCCGGGCGCAATACAACGGGGATTTCTCCCGTAGCAAGCACAACCGTAGATTCGATTCCCACCCGGCAGGCTCCGCCGTCTAAGATATAAGGGATTTTTCCCTGTAAATCCTCATAAACGTGCATAGCGGTGGTGGGGCTGGGGCGCGTGGAGGTATTTGCAGAGGGGGCAGCAACGGGTACGCCGCACGCACGCAAAAAGCTCTGCGCCACGGGATGCACGGGCACGCGAATGCCCACGGTGTCGAGCCCTGCTGTAACCGAGGAGGAGATGCACTCCCTTTTTGGCAGCACCACGGTGATGGGACCGGGCATAAATGCGGCAATCAGCTTCTCTGCAACGGGGGTAACCGTCTGGGCGGCAAGAGGGATATCCTCCACCGAGCCAAAATGCACAATCAGAGGGTTATCCGATGGCCTGCCCTTTGCCTGAAATACACGCTCAGCGGCATCACGCATCAGGGCGTTTGCGCCAAGGCCGTATACCGTTTCGGTAGGAAAGGCGCATGGGGTACCGCTTGCAACAGCCTCTGCCGCAAGGCGAATATTTTCTTCCGTTGGTAAAAGAATCTTCGTTTCCATACGGGTTATTTTAGCACACAAGGCAAAATCCGTCAAGTAAAAACCAACTTGATGGCACAGAATATAAAAAGAGAGAAAAGTTATTTTATTTAGATATAAAAAAACTTGCTTTTTGATATGCTTTTGGGGTATAATATTAGATAAGAATTGAAAATGGGGGTATTTGTATTTATGATAGCATTAGCAAGCGACCATGCCGGCTTTGGCTATAAGCAAAAGGTAAAAAAATATCTGGATGAAAAGGGCATTGCCTACCGTGATTACGGCTGTCCGGATGAGTCCTCCTGCAATTACGCCGAGTACGGTTATCTTGCGGCAAAGGCTGTCAGC
>JAFQWR010000268.1 GCA_017407365.1 Clostridia bacterium | reverse complement strand
CTGGAGCGGAAGACGAGATTCGAACTCGCGACATTTGCCTTGGCAAGGCAACGCTCTACCACTGAGCCACTCCCGCATACGTTAGCCTATATACTATACCACTTTTTCAGAAATATTGCAAATATTTGAGGGGGGCTTTTCAAAAAAAATTTATCTTTTTTTATCCGCCCAACGCTTGGGCAAGCATTGCCGCCGCCACAGAGAGGGCTTTTCCGCTTATGCCCATATCTTCCGCACCTGATACGCAAGGCTATTCTTTTTGATAGCACAAGAAAAATAAGCGTTCCGTAATGACACCTTTTTGCCCTATGCTATATATATGCTTCTTCCTTCCTCTTCTTGCAGCCTTTCCCCGTTTATCGCCGTTTTTTTGTTAAAACCCTGTGTTTTCTGCTATTACAGGATAAAATCCAAGGTTCTTGGAACAAAATTCCACCCCTTTCGATTGCTATTTTTATCCGTTTTTGATAGAATAGTACCGTGATCACAAACAACACAAAACACGAGGAGCAACTATGAAACGAACAAGTATTGGTGAGTTTATTGCCGCATTACGCAAAGCAAGGGGCTACACCCAACAGGATGTTGCCGATGCACTTGGCGTATCCAATAAAACAGTCAGCAGCTGGGAGACGGGCGCAAGCCTTCCTGACATTTCCATGATTCCTTCTATCGCAGAGCTGTACGGCGTTACGTGCGACGAAATATTACGCGCGGAGCGTATTGCTATTCCCGAGCCCCTGCATATTACCAACGACAAGCGCAACAAATCCCTGAAAAATCTGCTCAACCGTTACCGCTACCGACTTACCCTGATCAGCAGTATTTCTCTTGGTCTTTGCCTTCTGACCGTGCTGACGATATTTTTGTTTTCGTTTGCCATTATGGAAAGCAGAATCGGCTTTTTCGTTGCTCTCGTTCCCTTGCTCACCGCTGTTATCTTAACCGCCTTCGGCTTTAACCGCATCAAGTTTTTAACGGAGCAGGAGGAATTTGAAACCCAATCGCTCGTCGACCTTAACCGCTATCGCTTCAACGCTGCGGCACGTGTGTATATTACCTCTCTTGCGGCTTTCTTTTTTATTCTGCCGCACGCATTTGTTCCCCGCTTTACGGGGCTTACCCTTACCCCTGCATTAGAGCTTGGGCTTGCGGGCGCTTTCATCGGCGCAGTGATTGGCTTTATTGCCCGCTTTATTGCAAAAATCAGAAATCCTTACTTTGCTGAAACCGAACGCAAAAAGCTTCGCTTTTTTATACTCAACAACCTTACCGTATGGGGACTTTTAACGGCATTTATCACCGTGATTACCCTGCCCTGCCTGTTCTTTTTATGGGCTCCTCTTGCCGATGAAACGGTGACGCTTCCCTTAAACGGAATAGAAAACGTAAAGCTTCTTGCGCAGCTGAACGAGGCAGAAATCCCCTCTTACGAAACGGCGGATGAAAAATTCTATTTTGAGCCGGAGCAATACAACTACGAAACCAACCAATACGAAACCTACGGAGATAAGGTCACCAAGGTAACGCTTGTTTTTGCACCCTACACGCTTACGGAGGAAACGCTGAAAAAGCACTTCAATGGCTTCCGTTATCAGGTTGCCGCAGACGGCACCACCAAGCTTTACACCTATCGCTATTACCATTGCATGGAGGATGGCTCCACCTTCTCCTTCGACATACTGAACCCCGCACTGAATACCGGAAACCTTACCGTTTATTACATAGACCGCGCATACGATGCAGTAAACAGCGAGTATTATTCCATCTATCAATTCTGCTACTATCCGTATTCTCACAATCTGCGTACCGTTTCCATCTGCCTTACCGCGCTATATATCATCATCGTTCTGGTTGCAAGCGCACTGAGCGTGTTCTGGTATCTGGCACGCCGCAGAAGATTTTTGAAGTCGCTTTCTTAAACTAAAAACGCACGAAAAAACAAAATAAAGAGCAAGTAAACAGAGATCCAACCGCACCGCATACTTGCTCTTTTTGCTTGCTTTAAGCGCCCGATACAGCATAAAAGAAGCACCGCCCGAAGATCTTTCAGACGGTGCCTTTGTTTTACTTTTTGAAGATTTCTGCAAGGATTTCAGGCGCAACCTTGGGCGTGCGGTCGGGCGTCAGTAAGCCGTTTACCTCTTGCTGAACGTCCGTCAGCTGGGTGTAGCAATAGCCCTGGAAGTGTCTTTCAAACACACCCTCCATCAGATTTCTCAGACGGGCAAGGAATTCATCGATATCCTCTGCGCCCTTACCGTAGCCCCATGCACCGTCCTTGGCCTCTGCTTCCATAGCAATGCCGCCAAACTCGGTGAACAGCACGGGCTGACCGTATCTTGCACAGCCCTCACAGAACAGCTTTCTTCCCTGCGGATATAAGCCGTCGTATGCGCCATCCACGTATTTTTCTGCAAAGGCAGAGCTGTCGAAGGCGTAATCGTGCACGGAGATAATATCGGTGATATCCAGATTCTCCCAACCGTCGTTGGTGGAAACCAGACGGGAGCTGTCGATGGACTTGGTAAGATAGTAGAGCGATCTTGCGTAATCCTGCTGATTTGCATCGGTGAGAACCTTTCTCACGCCCCAGCTTTCGTTTAAGGGCACGTAGCAGATAACGCTCGTGAAGTTGCGTGCAACCGACAGGATCTCCTGCCACTCCATAGACTGCCAATAGATTTCCCTGCTGTTGAAGTTATATGCGGAGGGCATTTCGCACCAGGTTAAAAAGCCTGCCTCCTCTGCATACCAATAGAAATAGGGGTCCTCGAACTTCTGGTGCTTGCGTGCACCGTTAAAGCCCATTGCCTTGGCAAGATCGATATCATTTTTCACTGCTTCCACCGAGGGAGGCGTGATACCGCTCTCTGCCCAGTAGCCCTGATCGAGAATCAGACGCTGATACAGCATACGGTTATTCAGGCATACTTTGCCCTGCTCGTCGATAGAAACCTTACGCATACCGAATCTCGTGTGCGCAAGATCCACCTCGTTACCGTCCTTAAACAGACGGAAATCCACATAGTAGAGATTGGGATTTTCGGGCGTCCAATAGGTGCTTTCATCCACGAAATCCAACTCCATCAGGCGCACGGTATAGCGCGTGTGCTTGCCGTCCAGCGAGAATCTCTGCTTCTTAACCGCCTTGCCCTTATAGAAGACCTGAATCTCCGCTTCGTCCGCAACGCCGTAAAGGGTGGTGATTTCACCCGAGAAGGAAAGCTCGTCGATGTTGGGAGTTAAGGTGTACTGATCGATACAGTCTGCGCCAAAGGTTTCAATCCACACGCTCTGCCAGATACCCGTATTTGCAATGTACCAGCAGCCAAAGCGTTCACCCGTCCAGCTCTGCTTACCGCGCGAGATCGTGGGATCGAAGGGGTCGATACAGCGTACGGTGATGCGGTTTTCGCCATCCTTCAGCCATGCGGTGATATCTGCCTTAAAGGGCGCAAAGCCACCAAAATGGCGCGTAGCAAACTTTCCGTTCACCCAGACATCCGTCTGCCAATCGCTGCCGTTAAAGCAAAGGAGCGCTCTTTTATCGCTCTTGCTCCACGCAAAGGTACGGGTATACCACACCGTTTCGTGGTTTTGGGTATCGCCGATGCCGCTTGCCTCGTACTGATAGCTGAAGGGCACAACGATGGCTTTGTCGAAAGCCGCAGAGCCGTTATACCAGCCCTCTGCCTCGCCAACACCGGCGTCATCGTAGGCAAACTGCCAAGTTCCGTTTAATGCAAGCCAATCCTCTCTCTGAAACTGAGGGCGGGGATATTCCTGTCTGTTATAATTCATATTCATCACCTTTCAGATTGTATTTGATGCATCCTGCGCATTGCAAGACTCTTGAAAAAGTCATTCCCGCACAATAGGATGCACAGATTTTCATCGTTTCATCGCTGTAAAGCTGCCTATTTATCCGTTATACCAACACGTCAAAATTCACAATCGCCTGAGCAAATCTTCTGCCAAGCTCAATCATCGCAAGAGAATCGTAGTGGAAGTGATCGGGCGCATTGAAGGGCTCGTTTAAGAAAGCAAGATCGAGCGTATCGATGTAGGCACGGTTTGCCGTATCGCTATTTACGTTTGCTTTTTTGGCTTTGTTTATTTCCTCGTAATTCTTCCACGTGATGCAGCTGGAAATGCCTGCATCGATCATCTTGATGCCCTCTTCCGCAGATTCGGTGTAGGGGTCAAAGTAGGTGGCGATATCCTGGAATAAAAACTCCTCGTATTCGGCGTATTTTTCCGTTTGCAGGTCAGACATACTGTCTGCCTCGCCCTGCATCCAGCAGAAGGCCTTAACGTAGGGGGTATAACCAAGCGCAACAAGCGCCTCTAACTGCGCATACGCATAGTCAATCATCTTATAAAACAGGTTGTTGCTGCCGCCGCCTGCACTTTCGGGACGCCACTGCGCAGCGAGATTGGTGCCGCCTGCCGTGTACTTGATGATGTAGATGGGGCGTTCGTTATCTAAGGAATCAAAAACCTCTGCCATACCGATTTCCGGTCCAAAGCGGGAGGCATTGAAGCCCATACCAAGAGCAACGGGGCGGAAGCCCTCGCTGATGTATTTTTCAAAATCACAGTTATAAGTAATCATCGTTTTGGAATTGCCTGCCAGATACTTGTTGTAGAAGGTAGGCCCGGTGAGCTGAAGCGCAGAAATGTGGGTATGCCCCTCTGCATTAGACTGACCGCATAACAGAACGACGTTGATTCCCTTGTCGGAATCCTGGGGATTATTCGTTTCTCCGCACGCGCCAAGCAGCATGCACGAAATAAGTAAAACGGTTGCAAGAATCAAACCTAAGAATTTTTTCATAATCATATCTCCCTGAATAAGGTAACGGCAACCGCCGCGAGTTTTAAGAAATAAGAGGTTACCCAAAAGAGCAACCTCTTTTTTTGTCTCTTTTTTTGGCAGCTTCCGATTGGAATACTCCAACCGAAAGCCACCTAAAAATCAATATCTAATTCGATCGATTAGATCATCTTTGCATCAACCTTAACAGACTTAATGGTTGCCTTTGCAAATTCGCCGGAGAATGCTACGCTGAGCTTCTTGGAAAGATCAACGTTTTTCAGCTTGGACCAGAAGTTGAAGGTACGACCCTTGTATTCGGATTCGCCATTAGCAACGATTACAAAGCTATTGGTAACAGTGGTGCCTTCTCTCTTGCAGGTCCATACTATCGAGCAATCAGCAACAACAGGAACGTACATAGCGTTGTTGGCCTCGCCCCAATCGCCAAGTCTGAACTCAGCGGTATTGTCATAGTTACCTAAGGGAGAAGCGGACTGCCACTGATCGCACCAGCCCCACCAGTCGAGACGGGTTACCCAGCAGGAGCCTTCACCCTCAGCGCCTGCGGGAAGCTCTTCCTGAACAACAGGGAGAATACCCTTCCACCAGCCACCATTGGGATCGTTAACCTGCAGATCGTAGGAAACGGTAACCTCGAAATCACCAGCTAAGCCCATAGCGAAATAGTGCCAATCGCCGACACCACCCCAGCCGCCTGCATTCCAACGGTCATACAGGATGGGTTCAGCATAGGTTTCTTCATAGGAGCCGCACTTGGTGCACTTGCCCTGCGCTGCGTCCCAAGCCTCGTGGTTGGTAACGTCGATGGGCAGATCAACGATAACGGTGCCGCCACATACATCGTAGCCCGTGCACTTAGCAACTGCCTTACCGGCGGTTACGCAGGTAGAAGGCTGAGTTACTTCGAGCGTATTCATATCAGCAACGTGATCTTCGCTTACGGGAATCTCTCTGGTAGTGGTACCATCGCAAAGCTTACACGTACCGGTTTCTTCACCGGGAACGGTACAGGTAGGAGCCTTGGTCTCATTCCAGATATAGTAGTGACCGCAGGTTTCGGGATCGAGCTTATCTACGATACCGTCTGCAGTGATCTTGTAGTTAGCAGCAATATCGTTGTTGCCCCAGCCATTGCTGTTGAACCAAGCGTTGCCACCGGGGTTAGCACCGAAGTGGAAGCCTACGTAATCGTTAGCGGAAATGCCACAGAAAGCATAGGAAACGAACATTTCGAAATTGATTTCATACAGATTGGTTTCTGCATTTAATGCGGGGTTCGTGATGAAGCCATCGGTGAAGTTGTGGTTGCCACCGCGGTAGGAGGAAGCCCAGTACTGAGCCTTATTACCGGAGTTGAGGGAAACCTCAGTTGCGTTTTCAAGCAGACCGTTAACGTCTAACAATCTCAGCTCGAAGTTGTCGCCTTCCCACCAGTTAGAAGCTGCTGCAAACGAGGAGGGAGTTTCGTACTTAACGAAGAAGTAGATACCTAATGCATTGCGGGAAGCATATACATTTAAGGTTGCCTTTGCGCTGGAAATGGTTACGGGCTTAGCCATAACGTCAGCAGACCATAACTCGTCTTCTGCCTTACCGTCTAATACAACGTTGATGGTGGGATCGTCAGAAACGAGAACCTCTAACTGAACCTCAACCTCGCCGTAAGCAACGGTAACGGTGGTGGAAGCAGCGCCTTGGATGTCAGCTGCGGTGAGCAGACCGTTAGCATCTACGGTGCAAACGGAGGGATCAGCTACCTCATAGGAAAGACCTGCCTTGTTGAAGTTAACAACGTCAGCAGTAACGTCAATCTGATAGGTGTTGCCGCTGAATACGATTGCCTTTTCTTCTGCAAGTTCAAGGTTGTTGGGGGTTGCGTAGTAAGCATCTACAGCGTCGCCAATTGCATAGTTGAAACCGGAAACGGTCATACCGGTCTTCCAGCCGCCGATCCAAGCATAGGTGGGTTCGTCAGCTGCGATGTCGGTATATTCAACCTTCTTGTAGCACTTCATGCCTTCGCCGTCCTGTGCGAAGAGGTAGTAGGTGGTGCCGTCTCTTAACAGACCCATTCTGTAAGCGGTGTACATTTCCATCTTGTTAGCGGAGGTAACACCGAAGCCACCCTTCTGGTTGCCCCAAGACCAGTCGGTGCCTTCACCGTTCTGGCCAACTAAGTTGAAGTTAACCCAACCGGTGCTTGCGCCTGCTCTCTGGGAGTCAACATAGAAGAATAAGTTCTTCACTCTGTTTTCAGCCGTGCTACCATTCCAGTAACCGTTTGCATCGCTACCGGTCATGATACCAATCTTGGGATAGTCATCCGTTTCGTCCTGCTCTTCAATGCTGATAGCAGCTTCAACGTACCACTTCGTGCCGTATACGTCAGAGAAAAGGATTGCCGTATCAGCAGTTTCGGTCATGATGGAGCCCTCGGTGATGAACAGCGAGGAATCAGCGATACCGCGGGAGTTGTTCAGATCGAGCATGCAGTGGGTAACCGTAAACTCTACGGAAGCCGACTTGGACGTATCGTCTCTGCTGGTTGCCGTGATGGTAACGGTCTTATCTTCTGCTACCTTCTGGAAAGCAACAACGCCGTTCGTTACCTTAGCAACGTCTGCGTCAGAGGTAGCCCAGGTAACCTTACCGGTCATACCCTCCATTTCGCCTTCTACAGTTGCTTTCAGAGTTACTCTGGAGCCATCAAATACGGTGGTCTCGGTATAACCCGAAAGAGTTACGGTGATACCGGAATCGGGCTTAACGCAAGCGCTGAGACCCAGCGATGCGACTAAAGCGATACACAGTACGAGTAACGCAAAAAATCTCTTTTTCATTTTAAAACCTCCTTTTTTTTGTTTTTATAATGAATATAAAGAGACCAAAATTATCTGATCATATCACAGCTCGAGATGTAGTTTGCGATATCCGTTTCAGGATTTGCAACCTCGTTCTTGCTGTAATATACATTATTGATTACCTTCTTGCCGTTTTCAACAGAAACATCGCTATACAGGAAGCAAAGCATGATATCGGAGGGAACGCTTACACCAAGATCCTCGTAAGAAACGAACATCTCTAATACAAAGCCCTCAGAAGCCTGATTTTCATCGTTAGCAATGCCATAGGTGGTTACGTGATACTTATAGTTATTCAGCGTACCCAGATAAACCATATTGTTTGCAGGGGTAAACGCAGAAGCTGCCGTTCCGGGCTTGTATACACGGAGCAGATTTGCAGCGCTTAAGCAAAGCGTCATACGGGTATCAGCCGAAGTGGTAGCAACGAACACCTGGAAGTCATCGTTTACGCCCGACTGACCCATATCGCCTACCTTCCAGGATTCACCGTCGGTACGGAGGGTGGTATCCTTGATATCAGCAGCGATATAAAGACCGGTAGCGCCTCTTACAACGTAGATGTCACCGATGCCTGCAACGGTGTTTTTCTTCACGTTTGCATACTCGTTCAGAATGCCGTCTACAAAGGGCTCAGCAACAACGTTTACCTTTAATGCGCCCTCGTATTTGCCTTCGCCGAGGTCTGCCGTAAAGGGAACGGTCTGCTGACCGAGCGTCTTTTCGTCGTAGGTGCCGGTGTAGGTTACCTTAACGTAGCCGGTGTAGCCGTTGGTGAAGGTAGCCTTCAGATATGCGGGAAGAGTAACCTGAGCGGTGGGAACCTGAACGGTAACATCCTCGAACGCTTCAACCTTTCTGGTATCGTTGAGCGAAATGATTTCAGCTGCAATACGGTTACCTAAAACAAAGTTGCTTTCTGCGCCAAAGTGCCAGGGCTCGAAGGTGTTGGTATACAGATCGGTAGCGGGTACTAAGGAAACACCGCTCATCTTATCTGCAATACGCTTCTGGATGGCACGGAGCTCGTTAGAATAGTTTGCACTGTTCGTGAGAGCCTCGGTTACTACTACGGGCAGATTGTTCACGCCAACATATTCACGAAGGTCGGTGATGAAATATTCCAGAGCCTTTTCGTAGATCTGCATATTTACATCAAACTTCGCATCCTGCTCGCCGTGCACGAATGCAGCGCCGTCGATTACCGTTTCGTAACCCTCTGCCTCGAGAATTTCGATTGCACGGTCAATCAGCTGATACAGGTTGTTGGTAAGGGGGCCGGTCATTTCGCCCGTCTTGGGGTTTTCACGCATCTGAGCAAGCTGCAGGCTTGCAGCAACCTCTTCGTCCTCGATCATGGATTTGGAATACCAGTGATCGGTAAAGGTAGAACCGCAAGCGGTGTACTTCACGATTACCGACTTATAGGTATCGCCATCCTTGGGGAAGCGGCTGGCAAGCGTTTCGCCCATGCCAAGCTCGGGGCCGAATTCTGCGGTAGAATCACCGAAGCCGGGCTCCAGGAATTCGATTGCAGCAGTATCGGAAATGGTTTCGGGGATGCGGTTCAGCTGAGGCATCATTAAGCCCTCTGCAATGATATCCACATCGTAGTTGGTTTCCTTCTGTTCCTCAGAAAGGTCGGTGTTCACAGCCTTGCCGCGCGCGCCGCTCTGACCGGTAAGGATATACAGATGGATTTTGTTATCCTCGGTAGGAAGATTGTTGTTGTTATCAGGCTTATCGCCGCAAGCAACTGCGCTCATCAGCAAGCAAACCATTAACAAAACCGAAATCAGAATTTTTTTCATAGAGTTCACCTCTTATTTTCCTAAGATTATTTTCCTAAGACCTTGATTTCATTGATACGTACGTCATCAGCCGTGTTGAAGGCCAGAAGTACACGCTTTGCCTTGATGTCATCAAACTCTGCGGTAAATGCGCTGCAAGGATAGATAAATTCCTTCTCCTCATTGATGTAGCAGAGCGGGAAGCCAACGTTAAAGAGAACGTTGTCGTTGAAGAAATTGATAAAATCAATCTCGAAAAGTGCCTTATCGTACCAAGCGCTGTTGAATACCATGATGCCGCCGATCTCGTATTCCTTATCGAAAACGAGCTCGATATAAGACTTACCGGCCTTTAAGGTAACCTCCGTAGAGGGCTCACCGCTGAAATAATCCTGCTCAATGTAGTTATCATTGATTGCAGCAGCATTTTCAACGTTAACAACCTTAACCGTAGCGTTCAGAGCGATATTGGTATAGCCGCTGACATCCTCAGGTAAGGGCTGAACGGAATACGAGGGTCCGTGAACAATGGGTACACCATCCTCATCAAAATAGAGGTAATCGATTGCCAGAGCACGACCCTGGGTATGATCCTTGCGGTTTCTGTGTGCGTGGTAAGCAATCATCAGCTGATCGCCAACCTTAAAGAAGCTGTGGTGACCAACACCGGACATATAGCCCTCCCACTGCTCGAAAGAGGGGCCGATCTTACCGTTGCAGAAGCCTACCAGAAGGTTGGTCCACAGCTTACCTGCCTGCTTATCCTCGGGCGTATAGGGCTTTTCGAAGGTACCTAAGGGAGAATCGCTTACAGCATAGCAAATGCTGTAATAACGGTTTTCGTACGAGTTAACCGAATAGGTCATATAGTAGAAGCCGTTGGGCGATTTCAGCATGAAGGGACCCTCTGCGATGTTATAGCCATTGAAGCATTCCCAGCTTAAGAACTTGGTGTTCGTGGTGTTCTGGTTCAGCTCGCCGGGGATAACGATCTGCTTATAGGTGCTGTAATCGATGGTGATGGGGTCAAGCATCTTGCAGCCTACGATGTGCTGCGTAGAGCCGGAAACAGCATAATAGGTATACATCTCGCCGTCGTCATCAATAAAGATGGTCTGATCGAGAACGCTCATGCCCTTGCCGTCGTTGAATACGGGAGCCTTTAAGCCGTTTACCTGCTTGCCGTTTGCATCCTTTTCGTTGATCTGCTCGAAGGGTCCTAAGGGAGTGCTGCCCTTAACAACCGTCAGATAACGTCTGCCTGCCTTATGCTCGTTGCTGTAATACAGATAGTATTCACCGTCGAAGCAATACATCTCGGGAGCAAATAAAACCTGCTTTTCCCATTCGGTATTCGTAGGTACGGTGTAGATGTTTCTTTCCAGCTCGTAGGTTACGAAGTCGGTGGTGTAGTAGCAGTCAAAAGACTTTGCCCCCGTTCTGTCCGTGGTACCGTAGATGTAGTATACGCCGTCTTCCTCATAAACGTGGGGATCGGGAAGGGGAACGTCCTTCAGCTCGTTGATATACCACTTAGACTCATCGTATGCGGGTAAAATTTCACCGTCCGTGGTCATGCTGTGGTCTAAGCTGTCAAGATTCGTTTTGGAGGGTCTTTCCATATCCTTTTCGGAAATTGCGCCGCTATTGGTAGTATCTCCGCAAGCAGCAATACCCAAAAGCATAGAAAGAGCCAACAGTAAGCAAAATAATTTTTTCATCTCTTCTCCTTATGAATGCTTTCCCGGCAGGGAAAGGGGTTGCCCCCTTTACCTACCTAAGATTTTAATTTCGTTCAGTTGTGCACCGCTGGTGGTATTAAATCCAATCACAACTCTGGTTGCCTTGAATTCATTGAACTCAGCAGTAAAAGCACTGCTCGGGAAGATAAAGCTTTGATCCTCGTTGATATAAGGCATGCAGAAGCCAAGGTTGAAAATAACGTTATCGTTAAAGAAATTGATAAAGGAAATCTCATCCAGCATTTTTTCGTACCATGCACTGTTGTAAATGCTGATACCGCCGATATTGTATTCCTTATCAAAAACAAGCTCGATATACGATTCGCCTGCGCCAAGCGTAACCTCTTTATCCTCATTCTGCACGAGGTTATAGTGCTCTACGATGTAGTTATCGTTGATACGCTCGGGATTGGTAACGTTAACAGCCTTTACCGTAGCATTCAGTGCGATATTCTTATAGCCGCTGATTGCCTCGGGCAGGGGCTGAATGGAATAGGTAGGACCTTCGCAATAGGGAACGCCCTGCTCGTCGAAGAACAGATAGTCCATACCGAACATACGTCCGCTGTCGGAATTATCACGGTTTCTGTGTGCGTGATAGCCGATCATCCATTGATCACCCGACTTAAAGAAGCAGTGATGCGCCGTTCCGGACATAAAGCCATTCCACTGCGTATGCGTGGTAGAGTGCTTCATACCGCCCGCAAAGCCAAACAGAAGGTTGGTCCAGGTTTCGCCGTTTTTCCTCTGTTCCGGCGTATAGGGCTTGGTGTAGTCACCAAGGGGAGAATCACTTACCGCATAGCATACGGTGTAGTAACGGTCGGGATAATGGTTAACGGAATAGGTAAGATAATACTTTCCGTTGGGTGATTTCAGCATGAACGGACCCTCGGCAACCTCAAAGTCCTGATAAGCCTCCCATGCAAGAATCTTCGTGTTCTTCGTATCGGGCGTCAATTCGCCGGGACGAACGAGAATCTTGTAGGTATCCCAGTTGGGCGTAATGGGGTCGTACATCTCAAAGCCTACGATATACTGGCTGTCGCCGGTTGCGTATACGGAATAATACATATACATCGAGCCGTCGTCATCCACGAATACGTGCTGATCCAATACGCCTAAGCCAATGGAATCGTTGTGTCTGAAGATGGGCGACTTCATGCCGTCCACCATCTCACCGAAAAAGTTTTCCTGCTTAACCTGCTCGAAGGGACCGGTGGGAGAATCGGATTTAACAACGTGGATATATCTTCTGTCGTTTTCCTTGGATTCTACGCTGAAATACAGCCAGTATTCACCCTCGTAATACAGCATTTCGGGAGCGAACAGACCGCTTTTCTTGCTCCAGCATTCGTCGGGAACGAGATACACGTTTTTCAGTAAGGAATACTCGTTGAAATCCGTGGTCGTCCAGCAATCGAAGCAAGCAGAGCCCGTGCGGTCGGTCGTGCCGTAGATGTAGTACGTGCCATCCACCTCAAATACATAGGGGTCGGGCAGGGGAACCTCGGTCAGATCGTTTCGGTACCATTTTGCGGTATCGAAATCAGGATGCGTCTCGCCATCCGTATACGCGCTGTGATCGATATATTCAAGCGACGTAGAGGAAGGTCTTTTCATATCCTTTTTACTGATAGAAGATGAGTCATTACAAGCAGCCACACTAAAAAGCATACAAAGAATAAGTGCAAGACTAAATAGCTTCTTCATAACTCCTCCGTTTACTCTTTTACTAAGAAACGAGGACCGTCAAGCTCTTCATCAAAGGAGGGTTTGTATTTCTGAAGCTCAGATTCACCCGTTTCGTTGTCTACAACATTGTTTTCAACATAGGGCCATCCGTCCTCCGTCCAGAACAGCTTGTTCATGAAAAGATGTCTGGTACGGAAGTTATCCTTTGCGGAATATGCATGGTAATAAATCCAATAATCACCTGCATCGTCCTTTAAGATGGAGTTGTGACCGGCACCTGCATAGTTGGGGTTATTAAAGCCGGTGTTCAGCACGGGCTCACCGATGGTGACGCCGTTACCGGACATCGTCATACTGAAGCCTCTGCTATCTAAATAAGGACCGGTGATCGATTCACTGCGACCGCAAACCACACGGTAGGTGGAGTTTTTACCCTCGCAGCAGGTGCCTACGCTACCGAAGTAGTAGTAGTAACCGTCCCTCTCGATGATATAGCTACCCTCGTAGGTAGAGCCATCCCATCCGCCAACCTTGCCGGCAATCAGAATCTTCTCGTTCTTCTGCGTTTCCAGACCGCCCATAAGCCCCAGACCGTCAGCCGTAAGCTCAACGATATAAAGGCCCTGGAAGGAGCCTACCGACATATAAACGCGACCGTCGTAATCCACAAATACATGGGGGTCGATTGCGTTTTCGATGCCGATCTGCTTATAAGAGAACAGCTTGCCTAAATCGGTGTAGGGGCCTGCGATTTCATCTGCAACAGCAAGACCGATACCGCAGCACTTGCCCCAACCGCTCAGCGAATAGTAATAGATCCACTTGTCGCCGATCTTAATTACGTCGGGAGCCCAGATAGCGCAGCCACCGGGATCGTTGGGGTAAAGCTCGGGGTCGCCCGACCAGGAAGGCGTGGGGAACAGACCTCTTTTGTAGAACTCCCAGTTACAAGCATCCTGACTGCGCAATACAACCTGATTGGTAGCAAAGATGTAAAAATAGCCATCGTCACCCTTCACGATCGAGGGATCGGCAACCTCATCCTTATAGTCGGAGGTACCGGTTAAAACGAGCGTGGGGTTGGTAAACGAGCTAAAAGTATAGTTGTTGGTGTCGACGGGATCTTTGGTGTTATCTCCGCAGCCAACAAAGCAACCAAGTGTGCATGCCAAAAGAATAGCCAACACTTTTTTCATATTTCAGAACTCCTTTTTCTCGGAAATCAGATGGTATCGCCGCAGTTTTCGTCGAATACCAAAATCTTTTCACGGTTCATGGTCAATTCCACCTCGGTATGAGGCTTAACAAGCGTGCCCGTAGAGATTTTCGCAATTACGGTTGCGCCTGCCCATTGGGTATGAATCAGAAGCTCACTACCCAACAGCTCAACAATGTTGGAATTTACCTTAAAGCCCTGCGTGCTATCGCCCGCAAATTCACTGCTTAAATGCAGATCCTCAGGACGGATACCAAGTCTTACACCGTGCTTGCCGCTGAGAGCAGCATTGCACTTAGCAAGCAGATCGCAGGCAACATCGTACAGATTGTTTACAAATTCCACGTCTACAGAATTCAGATTGAATTTCACAGCGTGTTTCTTCTTTTCCTTCTTGGGCTTCTGATAATACAGCGTACCCTTTTCTTCCTTCTCGTTTTTGTTGAAAACCTGCGCATTGTGCAGCTTTCCGATAACCGAGGAAGGAATCTTCTCGAAGGTAAGCAGGGGCTTTCTTACCGTCAACAGCCACTGCTTGGAGGTTTTGTCAACCTGACCCGCTACGTTAAGAGCTGCGCACTTGGTTTGCAGAATATGGCTGTCTACGGTGCTTGCGTAAGCAATCAGCTCCTCTACTGCCTGAACAAATGCGGTATAGGTGGTAAGCGATTCCTTAGAGCCCATGCCCTGCGATTCAATCTCAGCCAAGGCATTCAGAGCCTCTAACGCTTCCTTGCCGTGCTCGTCGCCGATGGTGGATACGATTTCCTTTAATGCAACAATAAGCTCGCGTGCGTTGATCTTGTGCGCCTCTGCAAGCTCGGAAGCAAGGGTAGCCTCGTTTTCAACAAACTTACCGATGAGCGCCTCTACCTTAGCCGCGCATTCTTCGTTTACATGGTGAGCGGAAGCGATAACATCCTTCAATGCTCTGCCAACTAAAGCGGGCTCTAACTGCGAATGCAGCGCAAACAGATCCTTGTCGATCAGCTTTAATGCGTGCATCTTCTTGAAGTCGTCCATTTCGAGAACAGCTTCAAGCTCTGCAATTTTTTCACGGTAGTAGGCATCGTGCTTAGCAGCAAACGCCTCGGGCATCTGCACGCTATAACCGTTTGCAAAGGTGATGGTACCGTTCTGGTATTCACCCTCAATGATATTCATTGCGGGAGAGCCGATAAACGTTGCCACGAAGATATTCTTCGGATGATAGTAAATCTCCTGCGGCGTACCGATCTGCTGAACCCAGCCCTTAGACATAATGGCAATTTTGGTAGCCATGGTCATAGCCTCGGTCTGGTCGTGCGTTACGTAGATGGTGGTAGCACCGATCTGCTCGTGAATACGAACGATTTCCGAACGCATCTGCACACGAAGCTTTGCATCCAAGTTGCTGAGCGGCTCGTCCATTAAGAACAGTCTTGCATTACGAACAATTGCACGTCCCAGTGCAACACGCTGCATCTGACCGCCCGAAAGCTCCTTGGGTCTGCGATCGAGATAGGGTCCGAGGTCTAAGATCTCAGCCGCCTCAAATACTTTCTTTCTGATCTCTTCTTCAGAGAGCTTCTTCATTTCGTATTGCAGCTCGCCGTTTGCGTAAACCTGATACTGATCGTCTACGGTAAGGCCCTTTTCTGCAATCGCCTGCATTTCCTTTTGCTTTTCCTGAGCAGCGCGCTCCTTGATTTCGTCAAGCAGACGCTTGCCCGATTTGCCCGTATTGTCGAGGTCGGTAACGCTCTTGATCTTATACGAGCAGATAATTTTTGCCGCCGTATCGCAAATGCCGAGCTTGGTTGCAACGTACGAAACAACGGTGCTGTAACGCAGCTGTCTGTCACAAGCCTCTAAATAAGCATCTGCTAAAAGCTGAGGATTATTCAACGCCTCAACAACCTGATCCCACGCCTTTAACACAAGGTTAACAACGGGCATACGGTAGCGACGTGCGCGAAGCGGGAAAGCAATGTTATCGTATACGGTCATCTGAGGATACAGCGCATAGCTCTGGAATACCATGGAGATATCCCTATCCTTACTTGCCTTATAGTTCGAAAGGCTGTTATTGATCCACAGCTGACCGCTGGTGATATCCTCTAAGCCTGCGATCATACGCAGCGTGGTGGATTTACCGCAGCCGGAGGGACCTACCAATACGATAAACTCGTTTTCCTTGATATCAATATTAAAATCGTAAACTGCCTGTACGCCATTGGGATAAATCTTGTTTACATCCTTAAGCGAAACGAAAGAATCACCCTGCGCCTCCAGGCTTACCGATTCTACGGTGTCTTGCATAACTGTCACCCCTTTGTAAAATTAACGTTTAATTCCGGCACCGGCCATACCGTCGATGATCTTATCCTGCGCAACGATGTACATCGCAAGAACGGGCACCAAGCAAACGACACCGCCTGCGAGAGCCGAACCGATCAGGTTTGCTGTTTTGGAGTTGTTGATGATGTAGGCCATACCTACCTGCAGCGTCCATTTTTTGGAATCCTGCGTACCGAACAACATCTGCGGCCAAACGAGGTCGTTCCAGCCGCCCATAAAACCAAATAAGCCTTGCACGAACAATACCGTTTTACCAAGAGGCAAAACGATTTTTAGATAGATCTCCCAGTTGTTGTAGCCGTCCATTCTTGCCGATTCGATCAGATCCTTCGGGATAGATTCGAAGAAGGTCTTAATCAGGTACATACCGTAAATACCGCCTAAGCCCGGAATGATGAGCGCAAGGATCGATTTGTTCAGACCCATTGCATAAACCAACGATTGGTTACCAACCGAGGTTGCCGCGCCGGGTACAACCATCGAAGCAACGAGAATGGCAAATAGCACGTTATGGAATTTGAAATCAATAAACACGAAGGTATATGCCGCAAGAGAGGCAACCAAAAGATACAAAAGCGTTCCGCCGATTGCGCTGAAGCAGGTATTCATAAACCAATGTCCGATTGCATATTCCTGTGTGGTGTTATGCTGCGGGAAATCGGGGGGATATTCCTGAAAAAGCAGTATCTTGTAGTTTTCAAGCGTATAACCGCTGTGCGGATAAAACAGCTCCTTCGGATAGAAGGTTGTATCAATATGACCTCTGAGTGAGCCAAAGAACATAATGAAGAAGGGCATTACCCAAATGATACAGAACGCGGCAAGGATAATAAAGGAAACGATTTTTCCTACCTCAGCGCGTTTTTTCACACCGGCAGCTTCTCTTTTCTTAAAGCCAATGAACTGTTCTGATGTTACTTTATTTTGTGCCATTTTTCATACGCCTCCGAAATCTTTGTTCCCGTTTTCCGCTCGCGCGTGCAATACATCTGAATACCCGATATAATACCTACAAACAGCGCAAACACCAAGCTTGCTGCCGCGCCAAGACCGTATATAGTCGATCTGAAGTTAGGTACGTTTGCAACGATATCCTGTATAAAATACATAATCGTCGAGGTTTTACCGCCTCCGGGCAGACCGCTCAGCGTACTGATCAGAGGTCCGCCGTTCGAAAGAACGTAGTTCTGCCCGTAAAGACCAAGATAGCCGATAATCGTGGTAAAGAGGCAAAGGACGAGCTGTCCTTTGATTCCCGGAATGGTGATATGCATGATCTTCTTCCAGGCAGAACAGCCGTCGATGTCACTTGCCTCATACAGGTTTTTGGGAATATTCTCAAGACCTGCACTTAAAATGATGAAATTGCTGCCCCATCCGCCCCAAAGACACATCAGGAAGATCGGAATCCATGCGTATGCAACGTCAAAGGTCGTATCGCCAATCGTGAAGGTAAACCACGAATCGATAAACCATTTGATGTCTATACCGAACATTTCGGCAAGCAAGCCGTGCTCGGATTTTGTCATGAACATCATGGTAAAGATCGTTCCTGCCGCCGTAAGGGGCACGATGGAGGGTAAATAAATAAGCGAACGGAAAAGCTTAAATGCAGGGGGCTTCTTGTTTACGAGAATCGCAAGTGCAAGCGGCAGAAGAACAGCCACAGGCACCATGATCACCGAGAATACAACGGAATGCAAAAAGGAAGCCCAGAAAGCCTGGTGCAGTAAGGGCATCTTCTTGGTGAAGATCAACGTATACCAATATGCTTGGTTGAATGCCTCTTCACCGGGAGCGCCATACTTGAAATTCGTTAACGAAATATAAACACCGTAGATTAAAGGAAGCACGAAAAAGGTTATGAATGCAGCCAGGAAAGGCAGCAAAAACAGGGCAACGATGCCGTATTTTTTCAGAAAGCCTATTCTTCTGGCTCTTTTATCGACTTGTTGATCATTCAGAGCAATTGTCTTTTCCATAACCGTTTTCTCCTATGAATTAGAAGCCGAGCTTTAACAGATCTAAGGTCGTCTGCGTAGAGCCGGCGGTATTCTTGATGATCTGGATCGCCTGCTCTACCGTGCAGCCTGCATCCGATTCCATAGCCTGGATAGCAGCGGTACAGCTGTTAGCAACGCCGTTGAACAGGGTGGAAGCGTACTCTAAGCCTTCAAGAGCCATAACCTGTGCGGGATCGCCAAGAGCCTTCAGCGTGAGGCTCTTTTCCTTTGCAGCCTGGAAGTCAGCGGAATCATAAACGTTCTTCCATGCGGGGATGTGGCCTGCCTGGCACCAGTCGGTGAGGATATAGCCGCCGTCCTCTGCCTTAGCCTGGGTATACCACTGCATAAATACGAGAGCAGCAGCAGCCGTCTGATAAT
>JAFQWR010000267.1 GCA_017407365.1 Clostridia bacterium | reverse complement strand
CCCGAAGGATAACCCCATAGAATAAGCTGTTTTCATACAGAATACAATCACAAGGCCCCACGGCAAAGCAAGCATGCTTTTGTCGGGGGCTTTTTTCTGCAAAAAAAAGGAAAGGGGTATAGGGTGCGGTTGCACTATTTGCTGAGCGCAGAAATAATACGGCAAAAAAGATACGCGCGGTAATGCAAAAACAGACGCTAAAAATGCAAAAAATAACAATTTATTTTGCAAATAAATCGCTTTCAAATGCTTGACAGCCGTTGATTTTTATGGTAATATAATATAATGTATTATTATGGCGTATCATCCGCTTTTTTTAGCAGGAGGAAGCACCCGTTACGGGCTGTTTTGCTGCCAAAACCGCAGTATTTTGCATAAAAAGAGGGGAAGAAACGCCAAAATCCCTTGTTTTTCGCCATAAGGTCAAGCGGAAGAGAAGGGGGGAAGGGCGGCGCAAAAATTTTTTTTCGCACAAAAAAAACGGAAGAATTTTTGAAAAACCCTTTTTAGCAGTATTTCTTAAAAGCAGCCCGTTTTTCGGGCGGAAAGCATTGAAAGGAGTCATGGATGAACAAACGGATTCACAAGGAAATGTACGGAAACACCGAAAGAATGTGTTTCTCGAAGATCAAGGAACCCTTGGAAATACCTTATCTGATTGAGGTACAAAAGGATTCTTACCGCGCCTTCATCAACGACGGTATCCGCGACGTGTTCGAGGATTTTTCGCCGATCGTTGACTTTTCCAATCACTTCGAGCTTTACTTCCTCGATTATACTCTGGAAGGCAAGTCGAAGTATAGCGAAAAGGAATGTCGCGACCGCGATGCCACCTACGGCCTGCCCTTACGCGTTAAGGTGCGTTTGGTTTGCAAGGATTCGGGCAAGGTAATCGACCAGGATGTATTTATGGGCGAGTTCCCTCTTATGACGGACAACGGCTCGTTTATTATCAACGGTGCTGAGCGTGTTATCGTCAGCCAGCTGGTTCGTTCTCCCGGTGTATATTGCGGCAAGCGTCTGGATAAAACGGGCAAGGACCTGTTTGATACCACGGTTATTCCCAACCGCGGTGCATGGCTCGAGTTCGAGCAGGATTCCGGCGAAACCCATTCGCTCAGTGTAAAGGTCGACCGTACCAGAAAGCTGACCTCTACCGTTCTGCTTCGTGCCGTATTCCGCTTCCTTTCCTCCAACACGGTGGAAACCCGCGGTGCAAACATGGATCAGCTGATCAGGGATTATTATGCAAACGATTCCATCATGGTTGCATCCTGCGATAAGGATTCGGCAAAAACCGAAAGCGAAAGCCTGGTAGAGCTGTATAAGCGTCTGCGTCCCGGCGAGGTTCCCACCGAGGATGCCGTAAAGCTGCAGCTGAACAATCTGCTATTCGACTACAAGCGTTATGACCTTGCGCGTGTAGGTCGCTATAAATTCAACAAAAAACTCAATCTTGCCACCCGTATCGTTGGCTGCAAGCTTTCGCGTGATGCCGTTTCGGCTGATGGCGAGGTCATTGCCGCTAAGGGTGACGTATTGGATCTCGATACCGCAAAGGCAATTCAGAATGCCGGCATCAACGACGTTTTCGTTGTGGTAGAGGATCCCAATACCGGCGAGAATATCGAGCATAAAATCATCGGTAACCATACCGTCAGCTTCTATGCACTCACGGGCGTTAATCCCCGTATCTTCAAGCTGCTCGAATTTGTGCACTATCCCTCTTACTGCTTGATGGAGCAGTGCGCAATGATGGCGCGCGAGGGTGCTTCGGTAGAGCAGGTTGCAGAGAGCAAAAAGGCTCAGCTGAACAAAATTCTGTTCATCGACGAAAAGATGGAGGATCAGAAGGCAGACGATTTCCGCATCCTGCGCGAAAAGGTTGTTTCCGCATCGATCAGCTTCTTCCGTCTGTTAGAGCGCTTGCAGGCAGGCGAAACGATTGAGCTTTCGCATGACGAGTTGCGTCATCTTGCTCCCGTATTCGAGCGCCTGAATCAGAAGCATATCACGGCAGATGATATTGCTGCTACCATCAGCTACAACATCAGCCTGCGCTACGGCATTGGCTCTATCGATAATATCGACCACCTGGGCAACCGCCGTGTGCGTTCGGTAGGCGAGCTTTTACAAAACCAGTTCCGTATCGGTATGGCACGCTTAGAGCGTGTTATCAAGGAGCGTATGGCTACGCAGGAGCAGGATGAGGTTACTCCTCAGACGCTGATCAATATCCGTCCTGTAACCAGCGCAATCAAAGAGTTCTTCGGCAGCTCTCAGCTGTCGCAGTTTATGGATCAGACCAACCCCATTGCAGAGCTCACCCACAAGCGTAAGCTTTCTGCACTTGGCCCCGGCGGCTTAAACCGTGAGCGTGCCACCTTCGACGTTCGTGACGTTCACCACTCGCACTACGGCAGAATCTGCCCGATCGAGACTCCTGAAGGTCAGAACATCGGTCTGATTTCCTCCCTTTCCACCTTTGCCCGCATCAACGAGTTCGGCTTTATTGAAACGCCCTACCGTAAGGTGCTGAGAGAAGAGGTAGACGGCAAAACCGTTTGCAAGGTAACGGACGATGTATATTATCTTGCGGCAGACGAAGAGGATAAATACACGGTAGCACAGGCAAACGAGCCGCTGGATGCAAACGGCGACTTTGTGCACGAGCGTGTAACCTGCAGAAGAAGAGAGGATATTATCGAGCTTCCCAAGGAAGAGATCGATTACATGGACGTTTCGCCCAAGCAGCTCGTATCGGTGGCTACCGCACTCATTCCCTTCTTAGAGAACGACGATACCAACCGTGCACTGATGGGCTCCAACATGCAGCGTCAGGCAGTTCCTCTGTTAAAGCCCGAGGCGGCAATCGTTGCTACGGGTATTGAGCACCGTATTGCATACGACTCCGGCGTTATGATCATTGCAAAGCGTGCGGGCTTCGTAAAATACGTAGATGCAACCACGATTATTATTGAAACGGAAGACGGCGAGCAGGACCGTTACGAAATGACCAAGTTTACCCGCTCTAACCAGGGTACCTGCATCAATCAGCGTCCCATCGTATCCAAGGGCGAAAAGATTGCTATGGGTCAGGTCATTGCAGACGGCCCCTCCACCGATAAGGGCGAGCTTGCTCTCGGCAGAAATATCCTGATCGGCTTTATGAGCTGGGAAGGCTATAACTACGAGGATGCTATCCTGATTTCGCAGAAGCTGGTGCGTGAGGACGTATTCACCTCCATTCACATCGAGGAGCACGAAATCGAAGCACGCGACACCAAGCTCGGCAACGAAGAAATTACCCGTGACATCCCCAATGTTGGTGATGATGCCTTAAAGGACTTAGACGAAGACGGTATCATCCGTATCGGCGCAGAGGTTCATGCAGGCGATATTCTTGTAGGTAAGGTTACGCCCAAGGGCGAAACGGAGCTTACCCCCGAGGAACGCTTGCTGCGTGCCATCTTCGGTGAAAAGGCACGTGAGGTTCGTGATACCTCTCTGCGTGTACCCCACGGTGAGGGTGGCGTTGTAGTAGATGTAAAAATCTTCACCAGAGAAAACCGTGACGAGCTTTCGCCCGGTGTTTCCAAGCTTGTTCGTGTATACATTGCGCAAAAGCGTAAAATCGGCGTAGGCGACAAAATGGCAGGTCGTCACGGTAACAAGGGTGTTATCTCCCGCGTGCTTGCAGAAGAGGATATGCCCTTCCTTGCAGACGGCACCCCCTTGCAGATTGTGCTCAACCCCTTGGGCGTACCTTCCCGTATGAATATCGGTCAGGTGCTCGAGGTGCACTTAGGTCTGGTCGCCCGCTGTCTTGGCTGGAAAATCAGCACCCCCGTATTCGACGGTGCAAACGAATCGGATATTCATGATTTATTAAAGGAAAACGGCTTCGTCAACCCCAACGGAGAGGTAGACGGCAAGATTCAGCTGTACGATGGCAGAACGGGTGAGCCCTTCGAAAACCGTGTCACGGTTGGTCAGATG
>JAFQWR010000266.1 GCA_017407365.1 Clostridia bacterium | reverse complement strand
GCGGTAAGCTTTATTTGTTCGAGCTTTTAGCAGAGGCAAATAGCCCGATGCTTCAAAAGCGGCACGTAGAAAAGATAGCGAAGATCTTTTATGAAAAGTACATACATACTAACGAGGAAGGATCGGGGGAGAATTGAGGAGTTTTGATTCTATGAAAAAGAAAACGATTATCATAGTAATCCTGATGTGTGTGATTACTGTAATTGAAGGGGCTTTTTTTCTTGGCATTGCTATGCAATTGACCAAGGATGATAAGCCCTTGTCGCAAATGTCACATCAAAGCCTTGTGCGCTACTTTCGTATAAAAGGTGTTTCGTTGCCGGAGGCTTTTCTGCAGGGGACGTTGTTAAAGGATACCGTGCAGCAGTTAGAAAATGATCCGTACTATTCAATTCCGTTCAGCAGCGCAGAGATGGCGGAAGCGATAGAGGATATTCGCGAGATAACCGCTGAGTATTCAGGTCGCAGAGAGACCCTAATAATCATTGTGACGGGGTACGTTTTCTTAGGGTTGGTTCGGGTGATCTGTTTGTTTTACTTCTATAGAAAGAAAAAAGATAAAAAACAACAGAGCATCTAATGCGCGTTTTTAGGTATTATCATAAAAACAAACAAAAAAGAGGTATGAAATTATGAAAAAGAAGACAGTTGTTTTAATCAGTATAATTTCTGCCATTGTGCTTGCTTGCTTTTTTTGCGTTTTTATACAGATAAACAGCATTGATAAAACCTTGTCAAAGATGTCGAACGAAAGCCTTGTGCGCTACTTTCGTGTAAAAGGTGTTTCGTTGCCGGAGGCTTTTTTGCAGGGGACGTTGTTAAAGGATACTGTGCAGCAGTTAGAAAAAGATCCGTCCTATACAATTCCATTCAGTAGCGCAGAGATGGCGGAAGCGATAGAGGATATTCGTGTGATAACCACTCGTCATTACGACGGTACATATCAGCAGACGCAGTATTGGAAGGTTGTCGGGACTCTTTTGCTTTGCGCCCTTTTACTGGCTTTTGTTTTGTATCTTTGGAGAATAAAGAGTTTCGGAAAGAAACAGATCATTCGTTTTTCTATTATGGGAGCGTCTGTCGTTTTAATCCTGTGTTTTGGGACGATGCTTTGTGCGAGCTTTGCGCAATATGTGGATACGTCTGCTTCATCTATGACACAAAAGGAGATGAAGGGATTATTTTCGCAGGGAAACGTTAGGTTATCTGAGAAAAATGTTGGTGTTGCAAAGAATATGTTGAAAACATTTGAGGAATATCCTCAACACGATTTTATAAATGCCTCCGCTGAAGAAGAAAGAATGGAAGAGAAGATTCGTGCCTTTGCAGTACGTTATTACGACGGAAGCTTTTCTCGTCTGCAGTTTATAAAAATAATTGTGACGGCGGCGGTTACATTGCTACTGAGTGTTTATATCGGGTATGGTTGTTTTAGGGGATTGAAAAAAGATAGCGAAGATCTTTTATGAAAAGTACATACATACTAACGAGGAAGGATCGGGGGAGAATTGAGGAGGTTTGATTCTATGAAAAAGAAGACAGTTGTTCTAATAAGTGTAATTACAGCTGTGTTGCTGATTGCCGGCGCAGGAATCTTCTGGTATTTTGATAGCGGAGTACGTCGCGCTGATTTGGAACAGAAGGTAGCGTTTGATCAAATAGTAGAACCGCATTTCAAAAGATATACCAATCTTCATTTAGGTAAATATTGGGACTATGACGTTGTGGAGGTTGATCAACCGCATTATGGACTGGAAGTAGGAGAATATACGATTGCAGGTGTTACTTTTACCCGTAGCACGGAGCGATCCTGGATCTACGTCATTTACGATGATAAGGTTGTTTCTTTAGAAACGGCATATCAAATGGGGCTGCTGAAAAAAAGACATTTGAAACAAATATCAAAGAAATACTATCAGCATCGCGAGCCTGTAGGTGTTCGTTTAGAGGGTTATGATATAGATGCCTGACGATTTCAGAGAGGATATTGAATAATCTTTTATTAAAACAATTCCCCCGAAAATATCGGGGGATTTTTTTTGATTTTCAGGGAAAAATTACTTGACAAAAGAGGAGAAACTCGTTATAATTATATCGATAAAAAGATATTGATATTGAATTATTGATAATTCTCTACCGATACTCAAAAAGGAAGTGCATTATGACGATAGAAAAAGCAGAGAATACCGTTTCGCGTGCAACGATTGCACGCCTGCCGGCGTATCTGAGGCTGATTCGCAGATATAAGGAGGAGGGCAAGCAGTTCGTTTCCTCCACCACGGTAGCGGAGGAGCTGAAGCGTAACCCCGTGCAGGTGCGTAAGGATCTTGCCGTTGTTTCCAGCGTAGAGGGTAAGCCCCGCTCGGGCTTTTTAATCGATCAGCTGATTGCGGATATCGAAAGCTTCCTGGGGGTGGATAACGCAAGTGAGGCTGTGCTGGTGGGCGCAGGTGGCTTGGGCAAAACGCTGCTCAGCTACGGCGGCTTCGAGAATTACAGTCTGCGCATCATTGCCGCCTTCGATACCAACCCCGAATTGGAGGGCGTGGAAATCAACGGAAAGCCCATCTACGGGATGAACCGCTTAGAGGAGATTCTTGCAGGTACGGGCGTGCAGATGGCGGTTATCACCGTGCCCAAGGCTTGCGCGCAGGAGGTTTGCAACAGGCTGATTGCCGCAGGCATCCGCGCTGTATGGAACTTTGCTCCCGTGCATCTCAACGTGCCAAGCGGCGTAGCAGTTAAAAACGAGGATCTTGCCGCTTCCTTTGCAATACTTTCGGGCAGACTTCGTGAAATATTAAAAAAACAGGCGTAAGCTTTATGCAAGCGCACTATCAGGATAAAGGAGAAAGGTTATGATTGTAGATACTGTCAGCGCTCTTACCAAAAAAATGGAGCAGGTGAAAAAAGCACAAGCAATCTTTGCTACCTACACGCAGGAGCAGGTAGACGCAATTTTTCTGGCAGCTGCATCGGCGGCAAACAAGCTGCGCATCCCCCTTGCCAAAATGGCTGTGGCAGAAACGGGCATGGGTGTGGTAGAGGATAAGGTCATCAAAAACCACTATGCGGCAGAATATATCTATAACGCCTATAAGGATACCAAAACCTGTGGCGTAATCGAGGAGGATGCGGCCTCCGGAATGCAAAAAATCGCAGAGCCCATCGGTGTTGTTGCGGCGGTGATTCCCACCACAAACCCCACCTCCACCGCAATTTTCAAGGCGCTCATCTGTCTGAAAACCCGTAACGGCATTATGCTCAGTCCGCACCCCCGTGCAAAAAACAGCACCATTGCGGCGGCAAAGGCTATTTTAGAGGCAGCTGTAAAAGCAGGTGCGCCCGAGGACATCATCGGTTGGGTTGACGTTCCCTCGTTAGAGCTTACCAACGAGCTGATGCGTACCTGCGATCTGATACTTGCCACGGGTGGCCCCGGTATGGTGCGTGCGGCGTATTCGTCGGGCAAGCCTGCCTTAGGCGTAGGTGCGGGTAACACGCCTGCCATCATCGACGAAAGTGCGGATATCGTCAGCGCAGTAAGCTCCATCATCCATTCCAAAACGTTCGATAACGGCATGATCTGCGCCTCCGAGCAATCGGTCATCGTGGCAGAGTCGCAATATGCCGCCGTAAAGAAGGAATTCAAGGCGCGTGGCTGTTATATCCTGACCCGTGAGGAAACGGAAAAGGTACGCAAAACCATCCTCGTAAACGGCTCGTTAAACAGCAGAATCGTCGGGCAGTCTGCCTGCACCATCGCAAGCCTTGCAGGGGTTGAGGTTCCTGCCTCCACCAAAATCCTCATCGGTGAGGTCACCAGCGTGGAGCTTGACGAGGAATTTGCACACGAAAAGCTTTCGCCCGTGCTTGCGATGTATAAGGCAAAGGACTTTGAAGACGCCATCTGCAAGGCTGAGCGTCTTGTGGCAGACGGTGGCTTCGGTCATACCTCCTCGCTGTACGTCAACGAGGTGACCTGTAAGGATAAAATCGCGCTGTTTGCTTCCCGTATGAAGACCTGCCGTATTCTCGTCAATACCCCCTCCTCGCACGGCGGTATCGGCGATCTGTATAACTTCCGTCTTGCGCCCTCCCTCACGCTGGGCTGTGGCTCCTGGGGCGGAAACTCCGTTTCCGAAAACGTAGGCGTAAAGCATTTGCTCAATATCAAAACGGTTGCCGCAAGGAGGGAAAATATGCTGTGGATTCGTATGCCGCAAAAGCTGTATTTCAAAAAGGGCTGTCTGCCCGTTGCATTAAGCGAGCTGAAGGATGTTATGGGTAAAAAGCGTTGCTTCATCGTGACCGACTCCTTCCTGTTCAACAACGGATATACCAAGGCAGTTACCGATAAATTAGACGAAATGGGAATTCAGCACACCACCTTCTTCAACGTTGCACCCGATCCTACCCTTGCCTCCGCAAAGGAGGGCGCGGCTGCTATGACGGCATTCCGGCCCGACTGCATCATTGCGCTGGGCGGCGGCTCTGCAATGGATGCAGGTAAAATTATGTGGGTGCTGTACGAGCATCCCGAGGCAGACTTTATGGATATGGCAATGCGCTTTGTGGATATCCGTAAGCGCGTGTATACCTTCCCCAAAATGGGCGAAAAGGCTTGCTTCATTGCCATCCCCACCTCGGCAGGCACGGGCTCTGAGGTTACCCCGTTTGCCGTTATCACCGACGAAAGCACGGGTGTTAAATATCCCCTTGCAGACTACGAGCTTCTGCCCAATATGGCAATTGTAGACGTAGACCTGATGATGTCCATGCCCAAGGGGCTCACTGCGGCATCCGGTATCGATGCTTTAACGCACGCATTGGAGGCGTACGCTTCCATGCTGGCAAGCGACTACACCGACGGCATCGCTCTGCAAGCAATCAAAAACATCTTCGCTTACCTCCCTGCCTGCTACGGCGAGGGCGCAAGCGACCCCATTGCAAGAGAAAAAATGGCAAATGCCTCCACGATGGCGGGTATTGCCTTTGCCAACGCCTTCCTTGGTGTGTGCCACTCGATGGCGCACAAGCTGGGTGCCTTCCATCACCTGCCCCACGGTGTGGCTAACGCCCTGCTGATCACCTACGTGATGCGCTTCAATGCGGTGGATGCACCCGAAAAGATGGGTACCTTCTCGCAGTACGCCTATCCGCATACCCTTGCCCGCTACGCAGAGATTGCCGATTACCTCGGTATCACCGCAAAAACGGACGCAGAGAAGCTGGAAAAGCTGATTGCAAAAGTTGATGAGCTGAAACAGAGCGTGGGAATCAAGTCCTGCATCCGGGATTACGGCATCTCCGAGGAGGCATTCCTTGCTTCCTTAGACGAAATGGTAGAGCAGGCATTCGACGATCAATGCACGGGTGCAAATCCCCGTTATCCGCTGATGAGCGAGATCAAGGAAATGTATCTTGCCGCATACTACGGAAAATAAACGCTGTATATCGGAGGAATAGGATATGAAATTAGATCAAATTATTGCCGTACGCACCAACAAAAAGGTGTACCGTGACGAAAACGTCATCATCAAGCTCTTTGACGAAAACTATGCCGCAAGCGACGTTTTGAACGAGGCACTCAATCATGCGCGCGCAGAGGAAACGGGCTTGCGTGTACCCAAGCTTGTCGAGGTGCTTAAAATCGACGGAAAATGGGCGATTGTATTAGAGTATATCGAGGGTAAAACGTTGCAGCAGCTGATGAACGAAAACCCTGCAAAAAAAGAGGAGTATCTGAAGCTGTTTGTCGATCTGCAAATGGAAATCCATACCATGCGTTCCCCCTTAATGACCAAGCTGCGAGACAAAATGCGCCGTAAAATCAGCGAGAGCAAGCTGGATGCCACCACGCGCTACGACCTGCACACCCGACTTGAGGCTATGCCCCGTCACGCAAAGCTTTGCCACGGCGACTTCAACCCCTCCAACGTCATCGTAACCGAGGCAGGGGAATGCTTTGTGATTGACTGGGCGCACGCTACGCAGGGCAATGCGTCCGCAGACGTGGCGCGCACCTACCTGATGTTCTGCCTTTCGGGTGAAGAAAAGCTCGCAGAGCAGTACCTCAATCTCTTCTGCAAAAAGGCGGATACCGCCAAGCAATACGTACAGAAGTGGCTGCCCATCGTAGCCGCATCACAATCGGTAAAGGGCAACCCTGCCGAGCAGGAGCTTCTCCTGAGGTGGGCAAGCGTGGTAGATTACGAATAAGACAAAGAAAAAAAAGGGACTGCTTCCAATCGGAGGCAGTCCTTTCGTTTTATTTATTTGAATATAATCGATACAGGAGTTAAAATTATTTGCAAAGAAGATAATATGCAGTCGTTGTTTTATTTGGAATCCTTTATTGCTCTTTTTGTTCCATACCAAACGTATTTTCCGCTTTGACCATATCCAATATCCTCGATTTCATTTTTGTTTTCTCTCATCGTATCGTAGAGTTTGTTATACTCTGTGCTGGTCATAGATGTATTGTATTTTTTCAGTAAATGAGTAAGGAATTCTGTTTCTGAAATAGAATACAAGCTGTTTATCCTTGGTAATAAAATGCATTCGTAAAAAAGACTTGCATCCTTAACTTTGTTAAATTTGACCAGTATTATCGCATCATCCGACAAATTGCTTTCAGCCTCAAGATAGCTATCTATGCAATATTCGTAGCCCTCGAAGAAAGTATCCTTCATATCAAATGATACGTAATAATCTCTTTGCTTCAGGTTATCTCTTGCGTTTTCAATGTTTAGGTGCGGTGTGGTATCATTGCATCCGCAAAATAATATGCTGACTACAGCCAAAAGTACACCAACAACGGTATAAAGGGTTCTTTTTTCGACCTCTTTCATTCTTTTGTTCCTCCAAATTTATTTAGTATCTTAATTATACAAGAAGAATTCTTCTTTGTCAAGTATTCTGAGAAGAATTCTTCTATAATAATAGTATGAGAATTGGAGAAAAAATTAAAGAACTGAGAGCAGAGAAGGGCCTGTCGCAAATGCAGCTCGCCAAAATTGTGGGTGTAAGCCAGAAGGCGATCGATTATTGGGAAAGAAGCGTCAACGAGCCAAAGGCAAACTATATCATTGCGCTTGTAAAAGCCTTTGATCTTACCTATGATGAATTCTTTGCAGAGGTGGAATAGCGCTACCCTTAGGGTGGAAGAAGGCCCGGAGAGAAGAGGACAAATAAAAAGCACCCGATTTTCTTCGGGTGCTTTCGCTTTTTAACGGGTATTATTCCTCGTCATCGTCATGGTGACAGCCGCAGTGGCAATCGTGGTCGTGGTCGCAGTCGCAATCGTGGTCGTGGTCGCAGTCGCAATCCCCATCGCACTCGCACTCGCCGTCGCAGTCGCATTCCTCGTATTCGTCTGCGCTTTCGATAAAGGCGTTGAATACAGCGTCTAACAGAGCCTCGTCCTCAACGGGCAGGAACAGGTCTTCGCCGTCGGCGTCCTGGCTGAGGCGGAAGATCACTACCTCGTCGGTGGAGAGGTCTTCCTGGTCCTCTAAGGGCGAGAAGAAGGCGTATACCTCTTCCTCATAGTCTACCGTGCCCTGGAATACGAAGGGAACAGCCTTGCCTTCCTCGTCAACAAGCTCTACGATGTCGCCGTCAACAACGGATTCTTCAGCCTCAAGCTCTTCTGCTTCGGGGTTTACAATTTTTTCGTCTGCCATAATTATTCTCCTTTGCCGTGTAATATCGGCTCGTTTACTTTTTTTAAGTCAACCTCTGTCGAGGTAGCTTTGCAGAATAAAGGATGCGGCAATCATATCCACCGCCTTTTTGCGCTTATCCCTGCGCACGCTGTCGGCAATCATTTCCTTATGGGCGCGCTGTGTGGTAAGACGCTCGTCAATAAACACCACCTTGCCCTCAAACTCTGCCTGCACGGCGTTGCCGAATTCCCTCGCCTTAACCGTTTGCTCGCTGTCGGTGCCGTCCAGCTTTAAGGGGAGCCCCACAACGATGACGCTGACCTCCTTTTGCTTTGCGAGGTCAACGAGGTAGGCAACGTCCTTTTTGTAGCCCACACGGTGGTAGGTTTCCAAGGGGGATGCCAGTATTTTCATGGGGTCAGACAGCGCCACCCCGATGCGGACGTCGCCGACGTCCAGAGCCATTACGCGCATATTTTCCTCGCTTTCGGTTTCACTTACAGAGGTAGTTTACCACATTCAAGGGCTTCTGTCAATGACTTTTGACCTAAAAGCGGTATTTTACACCAAAGCAATAGATTTTTTAGTGCAAAAAAGCTCCGTTAAGTAGTTTACAAATGCGTAAAAATCCGCTATAATAAAAGAAAATCCTTTAAGGAGGATATTTTATGAAGGTTGGCATTATCGGTGTTGGCGGTATCGCCCGTCTGACGCATATTTCCGATCTCCTCAGCATCGGACAGGAAATCGTTGCTCTTTGCGACATCAACCCCAAAAAGCTGGAGGACGCAGAGGAGCTTGTGGGGCATCCCGTTAACACCTATCTCGATTATAACGAAATGCTTGCGGATGAGGAAATCGAGGCGGTGCATATCTGCACGCCCAACTACACGCACGCACCCCTTTCCATTGCCGCATTGAAGGCAGGCAAGCACGTGCTGTGCGAAAAGCCCGATTCCATCTCCGTTGAGGATGCTCTTGCCATGCAGCAGGCAGAGCGTGAAAGCGGAAAGGTGCTTTGCTGTATCCGCAACAACCGCTTTACGCCCACGGGTAAATTCTTAAAGAAATTCGCCGACAAAAACGGCACCTTCTATGCGGGCAGATGCGGCTGGCAGCGTGTGCGCGGCATTCCCGGCAAGGGCGGCTGGTTTACCACCAAGGAAAAGTCGGGCGGCGGCCCCTTGATTGACCTCGGCGTGCATATGATCGATCTTGCCATCTACCTTATGGGCAATCCCACGCCCGTAGCCGTAAGCGGCTGCACCTACACCAAGTTTACCGACAGCGAGCTGAGCAATTCGGTGCACAGTATGTTCGGTGACAGGCAGGAAAACGGTACCTTCGACGTAGAGGACCTTGCTATGGGCTTTATCCGCTTCGACAACGGTGCCTGCCTGCAAATCGAGTTCAGCTGGGCAAGCAACGTAGAAGAGGAGCTTGTTTACGTAGAGCTTCGCGGCGAAAAGGCGGGTATTTATCTGCGCAACGGCGTGGCTAAGCTGATCACCGAGCAGGACGGAGCCATGGTTTCGATGCATCCCGAAACGGACGGCGGCGACGGACATAAAAACTGCTTCAAGCATTTCTACAACGTATTGCAGGGCAAGGAAGAGCGTATTCTCACCATGGAGCAGGGTGTGAATATGATTAAAATTTTAATGGCAATTTACGAATCCGCTAAAACGGGCAAAGAGGTTCTGTTATGATCCGCGTAACCGTATGGGTGGAAGAGCAGAATGTGGCAAAGGAGGCGTACGGTAAGGGGCTTGCGCAGTATCTTGCAGAGGCTCTTGCGGTAGAGGACGAGGTTGTCTGCACCGCAGTATATCCCGAAGGCGGCGATATGCGCCTCAGCGAGGAGCTTTTGCGCAATACGGATGTGCTCGTCTGGTGGGCGCATTGCTATCACGATCAGGTGCCCGACAGTCTGGCGCTTGCCATCAGGCAGGAGGTCAATGCGGGCATGGGGGCAATCTTCCTGCACTCTGCACACCCCTCCAAGCCCTTTCAGGCACTCGTTGGCACCGGCGGCGCGCTCCATTGGAGGGAATCCTCCGATAAGGAGCTTTTGTGGGCGGTAAAGCCGGAGCATCCCATTCTGAAAGGGGTTGCAAATCCGCTGTATCTTGCCGAGGAAGAAACGTATTTCGAGCCGTTTGATATCCCCACGCCGGACGAGCTTCTGCAAATCGGCTGGTTTGAGGGCGGCGAGGTATTCCGCTCCTCGGTGTGCTACTATCGCGGCAAGGGCAGGGTGTTCTACTTCCAGCCCGGTCACGAAACGTTTGCCACCTATCGCAACGAAGAGGTGCTAAAGCTCCTTAAAAACGCGGTAAAATGGGCGGCAAGAAGGGTAGAATACCAAAAGCCCGACAGCGTCTGGCAGGAAAAGCGCTCCACGGAAATTTATTTTTAATCACAGGCATCACGGCGGAATTCCCTCAGGGGCTTCCGCTTTTTTGCTGTCTTGAAATTCGATAAAAAGGACGGATTTTGTTTTTCTGCGTTTTCCCTTGTATTTCCAAAAATTTTTACAAAAAAAATACAAATAGAAAGCGGAATAAATTGACAGAAAGGCAAAAAAAGGCTATACTAATACAGATTGATTATATCAGTTCCCTTAAGGGAAAGGAGAATTCTTATGAACAAAAAAACCATTGCAGACGTAAACGTTAAAGGCAAAAAGTGTTTGGTACGTGTAGATTTCAACGTGCCCCTCGATGAAAATAAGAACATCACCGACGAAACGAGAATTCAGGGCGCGCTTCCCACCATCAAGTACCTTATGGAAAACGAAGCAATCGTTATCCTGTGCTCGCACCTTGGCAGACCTAAGGGCAAATTCGATATGAAGTATTCGCTTGCTCCCGTTGCCGCTCGCTTAAACGAGCTGCTTGACGGCAAGGTTACCTTTGCAACCGATGTTATCGGTGAATCTGCAGATGCAGCCGTTGCAGCCTGCAAGCCCGGTGAGGTTGTGCTTCTTGAAAACCTCCGCTTCCACGCTGAGGAAGAAAAGAACGATCCCGATTTCTGCAAAAAGCTCGCTTCCTACTGCGAGGTATATGTAAACGATGCATTCGGTACCGCTCACCGTGCACACGCATCCACCGCAGGTGTAGCAGACTACGTAGACGTAGCTGTTGCAGGCTACCTGATCGGTAAGGAGCTGGATTTCATGGGCGGCGCATTGGAAAGCCCCAAGCGTCCCTTTGTTGCAATCTTAGGCGGTGCAAAGGTTTCCGATAAAATCGGCGTTATCAACAACCTGCTCGAAAAGGTAGATACCCTGATCATCGGCGGCGCAATGGCATACACCTTCTTAAAGGCTAAGGGCTACGAGGTTGGTGGCTCCAAGTGCGAGCTGGATAAGGTAGACCTTGCAAAAGAGCTGCTTGCTAAGGCAGAGAGCAAAAACGTTCAGCTGCTTCTCCCCGTAGACACCGTTGTTGCAGACAACTTTGCAAACGATGCAAACTTCAAAACGGTTGCCTCCGACGCTATCCCCGCAGAGGGCTGGCAGGGTCTGGATATCGGCGAAAAGACGCGCGCTCTCTTTGCTGAGGTTATCAAGAGCGCAGGCACCGTTATCTGGAACGGACCTATGGGCGTATTCGAGATGCCCAACTTCGCAAACGGCACCAAGGCTGTTGCTATGGCTCTTGCGGAATCCGAAGCAATCACCATCATCGGCGGCGGCGATTCCGCAGCTGCGGTAACCCAGCTCGGCTTTGCAGATAAGATGTCCCACATCAGCACGGGCGGCGGCGCTTCCCTTGAATTCTTAGAGGGCTTAGAGCTTCCCGGTGTAGCTTGCCTGAACGAGAAATAAGAAGCAATTTGTAAACAACGTTAGAAGAGGAGAAAAATAAAATGAGAAAGCCTTTCATTGCCGGTAACTGGAAAATGAATAAGACCTCGGCAGAAACCAAGGAAATTCTTGCTGAGTTAAAGCCCCTGGTAGCAGAAGCAACCTGCGATATGGCAATCTGCGTACCCTTTACCGATCTTTCCGCTGCACGCAAGGAGCTTCGCGGCAGCAACATCAAGCTTGGCGCACAGAACGTGCATTGGGCTGAGTCGGGTGCATTTACCGGTGAGATTTCCGCCGCTATGCTGAAGGAGCAGCGCGTAGATTACGTTATTTTGGGCCACAGTGAGCGCCGTCAGTATTTTGGTGAAACGAGCGAAACGGTAAACAAGCGTGCAGTTGCTGCGCTTGGCTCCCGTATCCGTCCCATCGTTTGCGTGGGCGAAACGCTGATTGAGCGTGAAACCGGTCATACCGAAGAGGTTCTGTATGCACAGGTTACCGAAAGCTTAAAGGGCTTCAAAACGCGCGATTTCGAAAAGATCATCATCGCTTACGAGCCCGTATGGGCAATCGGCACGGGCAAAACGGCTACCCCCGAGGAGGCAAACGAAACCATCGCCTTCATCCGTGGCGTGCTTGCAACCAAATTCTCTAAGCTTGTTGCCGAAAACACCCGTATTTTATACGGCGGCAGCATGAATGCAGGCAACGTTAAGCAGCTGATGGCTATGCCCGAAATCGACGGCGGTCTGATTGGTGGCGCTTCGTTAAAGCCCGAAGAGTTTGCAAGAATCTGCAACTACAATCTGTAATCAATAAACGATAAAAGGCCGCGAGAGATATGTTTGCGGCCTTCTTTATGGAGATTTTTATGAAAAAATTACATGCACTGATTATTTTAGACGGCTTTGGCATTGCGGCAGATACCTCCGTGTCTGCCATCGATAAGGTAGGCATTCCCGTTATCCGCAAGTATATGAGCGAATATCCCACCGTGGCAATCGGCGCCTCCGGTATGGACGTAGGTCTGCCCGACGGTCAGATGGGCAACTCCGAGGTCGGTCACATGAACATCGGTGCGGGCAGAGTGGTATATCAGGAGCTCACCCGTATCACCAAGGCTATTGCAGACGGCGATTTCTTTGAAAACGAGGCTCTGCTTCATGCAGTACGCTCCGCAAAGGAAAAGGGCAAAAAGCTGCACCTCATGGGCTTGCTCTCCGATGGCGGCGTGCACAGCCACATCGAGCATCTCTACGGCCTGTTATCCCTTGCAAAAAAGGAGGGGCTGTCTGAGGTTTACGTGCATTGCTTTATGGACGGCAGAGACGTTTCTCCCGTTTCTGGTGCAGGTTATCTTTCCGCTCTGCAAGCAAAAATGGCAGAGCTTGGCGTGGGTAAAATTGCCACCGTCAGCGGCAGATACTATGCAATGGATAGAGACAACCGTTGGGAGCGTGTGCAAAAGGCGTACGATTGCTTAACGGGCGCCAAGGCAGAGCTTACCGACGACCCCGTGGGCTATGTGCAGGCAAGCTATAAAGACGGTGTAACCGACGAATTCATCGTTCCCGTAAAAAATACCCTTGCAGACGGTGCTGTTCAGCGTGAAGACAGCGTAATCTTCTTCAACTTCCGCCCCGACCGCGCAAGAGAGATGACCCGTGCGTTAACGCAGGAGGCATTCGACGGTTTCAGCAGAGAGCTTTTGAACCTCACCTACGTATGCATGACGCAGTACGATGCTACCTTTAAGGGCATTGAAATTGCCTTCAAGCCTCAGAGCCTTGTAAATACGCTGGGCGAATATCTTGCGGCACAGGGCAAAAAGCAGCTCCGTATTGCCGAAACGGAAAAATATGCGCACGTAACCTTCTTCTTCAACGGCGGTGTAGAGGCACCCAATGCCAACGAGGACAGAACGCTTGTTGCTTCTCCCAAGGTTGCAACCTACGATCTCCAGCCCGAGATGAGCGCATACGAGGTTACCGTCAAGGCGATTGCGGCAGTGCAGAGCGGCGCAT
>JAFQWR010000265.1 GCA_017407365.1 Clostridia bacterium | reverse complement strand
TTCTCCGTATGTTTGATGACGAATATGTAACCATCTCCGAAAGTGACACCGTAGAGCTGGAGCGCGACGATATGGATGAGGAAATCACCAAGGTTATTCTTCTCCGCAGAAAAAAATAAAAGCAGATAAAAAAACGGACGGGCATTTTCCCGTCCGTTTTTATTTGCTGTATTACTCCTTTTACAGGGGCACAAATCTGCACAGATTTTCTGCATACAGTACACTCCAAAAGAGCAAGCTGCATTTTCAGGGCAAAAACACCCCTGTTTTTCAATAAAAAAGAGCGAACGACACTTTGTCCGTCCGCCCGATTACTCTGTTGTTATGCACGCATTTTACACCTTACGGACAAAATCACAAAGTGCATCCAGCTTACTTTCCATTTCTGCAACAAGCTTGAACTGCGTGCGCGCTCTGTCGAGATTGTGGCCCTCGCGATGGGTGCGGAAATAATGATCGCCGTCTAAATAATCCGCAAGGAAGCGCATACCGCATTCGTACGTCATCAGAATTGCACCAAAGGCAAGGTTTTCTCTTTCGATGGGCGTAATCCCCTTTAAGGTGCTTAAAAAGCCCTGCGTATAGCGCTCAAAAAGGGGCTGCATAAAATACACCTTGGAAAGATCTCTTTCATCCTCTGCGGCACTGTTGCATCCGAAGCGGATGCTATCGCCAAAGTCATAGCAGCAGCTGCCGGGCATAACGGTATCCAGGTCGATTACGGCAACACCCTTGCCCGTGGCGTCATCAATCATGACGTTGTTCCGCTTGGTGTCGTTGTGCGTTACGCGGTAGGGCATTTCTCCCGAACGAAGCAGGGAGGTAATGCGAGAGCCATACGCCTCTCTTGCAAGAACGAAATCAATTTCCCTCTGCACGCCTGCAGCCCTGCCCAGAGCATCCGCCTTCAACACCGCAGAAAAATCACCAAAGCGCTTTTGCGTATCGTGGAATTTGGGCAGAACCTCCGTTAAAAGGGTGGCGTCTAAATCGGCAAGCTCGTTCTGGAAGCTACCAAACGCCACTGCGCTCTGATAGAACAGCTCAGGAGTTGCAGACTGATGTGCGGTTGCGCCCTCGATGAATACGTACACACGGAAATAGCTGCCATCCTCACAGCAATAGGTTTCTCCCGTTTTGGTACGTACGATCTCCAAGCCGCCATACGCCTCGCCACGAGAGAGAGCCTTGCTCTTTAAGTGGTCGGTGACCAGCTGAATGTTCCGCATCAAAGCGGCAACATCAGGGAAAAGACGGTTGTTGATCTTTTGCAGAATGTAGCGCACACCTGCATCCGTTACAACACAGTTGGTTTCGTTGATGTGACCCTCGCCGTAAAGCTCTACGGAAACAGGGTTGCCAATTAAGGCATAATGATTTAATACGGATAAATATTTCATACATCTATCATACACCATTTTCCGCAGTTTTTCAACAAAAAACTTTCGCAAAAAGTTCTATATCGTTCGCTCTTTAATACAAGCGAAATAAAGTTGCGTTTTAACCCAAAGTATGCTATACTATTGCTATGGGAAAGAAGTTTTACGCACACAAAATTGAACGTCTGGTTTGGGTAGACAGCATTGTGACCGTGCATTACATGGAATACCCCAAGGGCTATGCCTTTCCGGGAGAAAGCCACAACTTCTGGGAGCTGGTTTACGTGGATCGCGGCAGTGTTTTATGCTCTCGCAACCGTGACGAGGAATTCCCCCTGCAAAAAGGTCAGCTTTTGTTTCATAAGCCCAACGAGTTCCACACCATCCGCACAGACGGCGAAAGCATGGCAAACGTTCTGGTGCTTTCCTTCTACTGCCGCTCAGAAGCAATGCGCTTTTTTGACGATCGCATTTTCTTACCCGACCGCAAGCAGACGGCATTGCTTTCGGATATTATAACGGAAGCGGAAAACACCTTCGATTTGCCCACCTTTGCCCCCGAGCTGACCACCCTGCCGTTGAAGCAGGAGCCTGTATTAGGTGGATTGCAGATGATTAAGCTCAACCTCGAAAAGCTTCTGATTCTTCTGCTCAGAAACGGAGAGGAAAGGCGGCAGGTATACCACCTGCACAGCGCAGAGCCTCAGGACGGCCTTGCGCAGTCTGTGATGCATTATCTGGACGAAAACCTCTACGGCAAAATTACCCTCAGTGACATTTGCAGGCAGTGCAATTACGGAAAAACAACCCTCTGCACCGTCTTCAAAAGACACACGGGGCAATCGGTGTTTCAGTATCTTTCTATTCGCAAGGTTGAAGAAGCCAAAAGACTGATCCGCAAGGGGGACGTCCCCTATAAGCGCATTGCGGAAATGCTTGGCTACGATTCCTATTCTTACTTTGTAAAGGTTTTCAGGGACGCTACGGGCTATTTACCCAAGGAATACGCCAAGCTCCTCTACGCAAAAGAAATCAGCGAAGGCGCCTCTGCAAAAAAAATAATTGAGGAATAAAAATTCTTTTGAAAAATACCCCAAAAGCATTTGACAAAACGACTGAATTTTTATATAATGGATAGGCAATTGTAAATGCTGCTATGGCTCAGCAGGTAGAGCACGTCCTTGGTAAGGACGAGGTCACCGGTTCAAATCCGGTTAGCAGCTCCATAAACGGCTCTGTTTTATACAGGGTCGTTTTTCTTTTCCCTTTCACGGTGACCTTGGATAGTTTTTATATCAGGACGAGGTCACACGGTGACGAGATCGCGTGCCTTTTTGCACGAACGATCTCTATCAAGCAAATCCGGTTAGCAGCTTTCGCAATCGGCTCTGCTAATATGCAGGGTCGTTTTTCTTTTCCCTTTCGCGGTGACCTTGGATAGTTTTTATTTCAGGACGAGGTCACACGGTGACGAGATCGCGTGCCTTTTTGCACGAACGATCTCTATCAAGCAAATCCGGTTAGCAGCTTTCGTAATTTGACTTCGATAATATTCGAGGTCGTTTTTTTATTCCCATTATCGGTGATATTGACTGACAAAGCAGACATATACACTGTATAGCCCCTCCGCTCCTCCATTATTTCCTCTTTTCATTCCACAAGAGCAATAACGCAAAGGGAATAAGCAAAAGCAATCCTGCGATTAAGCCAACGATTATTTGCTCAAACAGCACTAATCCGTGAAAGATTACGTATACAAGCATAACTGCAAGAGCCAAGGGGTATGTTCCCAATAAAAGCCGCTTGACGCTTTTCTTATCCATTGCCGTGCTCGTCGGATATTTGTCCAGCAGATTGTTCCGCATCACGAGGAAAAACGTAATTGCGCCTATCTCAATCAGTACGGCAAAAAGCGTCAGAACAAAGAATACCGTTCTTGCCGTATCGTAACCGTATTGCGCCGTACCCAAGGCAATACGACCGACCACCGACAAAACGGCGGCGATCATCTGTAGCGCCATTGTGATAATAAGCATATTTTTGTATCTCACATTGCTTTCTGTAATAAAGGCGTCCTTTACCTTTTTTTTGCTCACGTCATCAGACTTCAGAAGCTCTGCTACCGATATTTCCAACACCTCTGCCAAATCAGTCAGCATTGAGGTGTCCGGCAAGCTGCGACCGGTTTCCCAC
>JAFQWR010000264.1 GCA_017407365.1 Clostridia bacterium | reverse complement strand
GTTGCTTCCGTAGAGTTTTTAGGCGTTGCATTTGATGCAGACGGCACCTATTCCAACTTTGCAGAATCCAATGGTTCCGTTGTAGAGCCTGAGCCTCCCCAGGAGCCCGAAGAGCCCGAACAGCCCGAACAGCCCACCGGTGAATTGGCGCTTGGTGACATCGTAGCTCCCGCACCTGCAACCGTCAGCAAAAATGCTGCAGGCGAGCAGACCGTAACTTATTCCGCTTCCGCAGGCTGGAGCACCTACGACATCGCAGTTACCAACTACGATGCAAAATACATCTATTTTGTTGCAGAATTCACGCCCAGTGCAGATACCGCTATTTGCTTCGCAATCAACGGCGAAATCGATTGGGCTATCGGTCATAAGGTATATGTTGGCGGCGAAAAGGCAACCGAAACCTTTATGGTTTCCGAATACAATCTTCCCGCAAACTTCACCGTAAGCATGTATATTGACGCATCGGTAGAGGTTACCGCAGAAAAGAGCGTTGTATTCCACAGCATCGCCTTCAAGGCTCCCGAAAGCAACGAGATGGCATTTGGCGACATCGTAGCTCCCGCTCCCGCAACTGCAACCAAAAATGCAGAAGGCGAGCAGGTTGTAACCTATTCTGCATCCGCAGGATGGGATACCTACACCGTTGCTGTAACCAATTACGACAGCAAAAACACCGTTTTTGAGGCTGTATTCACGGCAAGCGCAGAGGTTACCATTTGCTTTGAAATCAACGGTAAAATCGATTGGAGCCTCGGTCATAAGCTGTACCCCGCAGGTAGCGAAAACAAGCAGCTGATCGACGTTTCTACGTATGAGCTTCCCAAAAACTTCACCATCGGTATGTATATCGACGCTGAGGCAGAGGTTACCGCAGAAAAGAGCATCGTATTCCACAGCATCGCTTTCACCGAGCCCGAACCCGAGCCCGAGGGAATGTATTTTGTTGAGCCCATTGCTTCCGCTATGCAGTGTGTAGCAAATGCAAACGGCGGCTATGACCTTACCTGGACGCACAACGGCGTTGATTATTCCGCCGTAAACGTAGGCGTAAAGAATTTCGACGTTACCTACGATATCCTCGTTGTAAGAATGAATGCTTCCGCAGGTCAGAGCATCGGTATCTATTTAACGTATATGAAGGAGGTTGACGGCGAGGTTGTTCCCGTTGACATGGCAGTTCGTACTCACTGGTCTACCGAAAGCGTAATCACCAAGGACGGCGAGCAGGAATTTGTATTCTTTATGGAAAGATTCGGTATCAAGGGTGCCGTTATCAGCGCAGTTAAGCTGTATTTCGACGCTCCCACCGGCGCGTACACTCCCTTAGAGGGCGAGCAGACCGCTACCTTAAACGAGATTATCTTTGTTAAGGCATCCGAGCAGAGCTTTGGTGAGCTGAACATCACCGCTCCCGCTGTAGAAAAGGATTACAACGGCGAGGCAGTAGTGGTTGAGGCTTCCGCTTCCGCTGACGTTGAGCTGCTTGTGGAATATGAGATTATTGATGCAGAGGGCAAAGCTTCCTGGACTACCTCCGCTCCCTCTCAGGCTGGCGTTTACAATGTTAAGGTAACCTTTGTTGGCTCCTTAGCATACGCATATCAGACCGTTACCTCCACGCTGACCATCAATAAGGTTCAGGCTGTCCTTGCTGAAGGCGACCTCACCTTTGATGCAGAAACGAGAGTTGTTACCGTAGCAGAGGGCGTTATCGCTTACACCAACGCAGACTTCGTAGAAGGCTTTGAAGTGCTTGACGGCGCAGTTGTTGGCTATGGCACGGTTATCTACTATAAGCGTGCAGCAGATGAAAACCACGAGGAAAGCGAGGTTGCATCGTTGACCTGCAACCGTCCTACTCAGCCCGAACCCGAGCCCGAGCCCGAGCCCGGCCCCGGTGAAGAGCCTGAGCCCAGCGTAAACTGTGGCGCAACCGCAGGTGTAGCAAGTGCATTTGCTGCATTGATCGGCATTGGCTACGTTTTCAGCAGAAAGAGAAAGTAAAATAACAGTTCAGTAGGTAAAGGGGATGTTTCGGCATCCCCTTACTGAATAAACAGAGGTTTGCTTTGGCTGTCTGTTTTTTATAAATGCAGACAGCCCTGAAAAGCGCCGCTGACAAAGCGGTTTTATTCGCTTGTGCGGTGCTATGCTTTTGCAGGAATACAGCGCTTGCTGTGTTCTGTGCGGAATAATAAAAGAGAAGGAAATTGCATGAAAAACGTAAAACGGTTGTTTATCATTGGCATTTGCTTGGTTATGGTGTGCTTCCTGTTTGGGTGCGACAAAAGTGTTTCGCTCATTGAGGGGTATTCCCGTATCGTCAAATGCTATATAGGAGAGGAGGGTGTATTCGAAAATACCGATGCGTATGAATACAGCTCCAACAATTCCAACGTATTAAAGGTGCAGAACGGCACGTATACTGCGCTTTCTGAGGGTAGCGCGGCTGTCACCGTGCGCGAAAAGAAGGCGGAGCGTGTTGCTGTGCTTTTATTTGTTGTGTTTGGAGAAAAGCCCATCGAAATCCAATCGCTCAATATCAACGGAAGCCCGGAGGGAAATAGCCTTACGGTTACGGAGGAATGCCGCTTAACCTACGGAAAAACCCCTGCCAACAGCAACCGATACGATGCAATTGTGTGGTCGAGCGATAACCCCGAGGTTCTTTCTGTGGACGGCTCGGGTAATCTCAGAGCAAACAAAATGGGCTCTGCAACCGTTACGGTAAAGGCGCTGGGCACGAGCGTTGAAGCAAAAACGACCATCAGCGTATTACCGAGAGAAACGCAATTCTGCCTGAATTACAACGCCGTTGCAGGCGTGGTTGGCACGGAAGAGGAGCTTCTTTCGGCAACCGTTTTAACCGACTACCCGTTCGACGGAAACGTGGAATGGTATTCGTTGGACGAGCAGATTGCAGAGGTAGATGAGGGTAAGCTGGTCTACCGTGGCTTGGGTAAAACAGAGGTAGGCATCCGTGCGGTAATCAACGGCGTCGATTACAAGGCAAGCTGTTCGGTTTCTGTCTGCGAGGATAATGCCTATACCGTAATCCGTACGCCCGAGCAATTACAATCCATTGCAAATAACTCCGGCAATTATATGCTGGGTAACGATATTGATATGAAGGAGGCGTGCAGCAAGGGTGGCGTTGCATACAACGCTGGTCTTGGCTTTTTGCCTCTGTTTGCAAACGCACAAAACGCCTTTTCCGGATTGTTTGAGGGTAACGGCTTTTCAATCCGTAACCTTGCAATGTACAGAGACGGTGAGGTTTTTGTAGCGTTTATGCGCTATATTTCCGCTGTGCCCGGTAAGGAGGGTAAGATTCGTAATCTTGCCATTGAAAACGCAGAAATCCATGGTGGCAACTATACCTCCGTATTCTATGCCAATGCGGCAGGCTACGGCAGTGCGGAAAGCGGATTGGAAAACTGCTACGCACAGGGTGAGATTTATGCGCTTGGCTCGTGCAGTGCGCTGGTTGGTAACAACAAGGGCGTCATTTCAAACTGTGTCAGCGTATGCAAAATTGATGCAATTGGCAAGGTGAATCTGTTGGTGCTGAATCAGACTGCCGTTTCCGATACCTACGGCGTAGAAAGCTGCGTTTACGTAGGCGAAGCTGAGGCGGAATTGGTTGAGCTGAAAAACGGCGGCTTTGCAAATAACTGCTTTGCTGTAACCGAGGAAGAGGCAGCCGGCTTTGATTTCAGCTTCCTTGGCAGTGAGCGTTGGGTGATTGAAGCAGGTAAAATGCCTGCCTTGAAAGGAGTCTGAAAATGAAAAAGGTAGTATCTGTCATTTTAGGATTGTTTCTTGCGTTCAGCCTTTGTGTCTTTCCCGAGGTGCAAACGGCAAATGCACTTTCTACCGCTCCTTCTGCAGTTTGTATGTCGTATTACAGCGATATCTATTCCCGTGGCTTTGCATGGCAGACCACGACGGATATCAGCGAAACTAAGCTGATGCTCGTAAAGGATAACGGCTCTACGCCCGATTGGCAAAACGCCGAGGTGATAGAGGGAACGAGAAAGGACTTTTTGAATTATCGCTACCATAAGGCGCAGGTAGAAAACCTCACGCCGGGTGCAAAATACTACTACAGAGTGGGCGGCAACGGCGTATATTCCGATATCGGCTCATTCACGGTAGAGCAATCTGAGGTGAAAGACGTTTCATTCGTTTACGTAACCGACTCTCAGG
>JAFQWR010000263.1 GCA_017407365.1 Clostridia bacterium | reverse complement strand
GGTTGGGGACGGGAACCACAGCTTGGCCACTGCCAAAGCCTATTGGGAGGAGATAAAACCAACTCTTTCTGAGGAGCAAAAAAACGCGCATCCCGCACGTTTTGCCTTGGTTGAGATTGTCAATTTATATGATCCCGCACTTGTTATAGAACCCATTCACCGTGTTGTTTTTGGCTTGGATGCCAAGGCTGTGACGGAGGCTCTTTCCTCGCTCGGAGGAGAGGGTAGCTTGCAGGTGATTACCGCAGAGGGAGAAACTACCGTTTCTGCGCCTCAATATGCACCCGAATGCTATTATGCCGTTCAACAGGTGCTTGATTCTCTTGTGACTGAAAACGGTGCTTCCATCGATTATGTGCACGGAGCCGATGCGGTGCGTGCGCTCAGCGGAAAGGGTGCGTGTGGCATTCTGATGCCTGCATTACAAAAATCCGATCTTTTCCCTTATGTTTTAACGCAGGGCGTTTTGCCCCGTAAAACCTTCAGTATGGGTGAGGCGTGGGAAAAAAGATATTATACGGAAGCCAGAAATATATTGCCTTAAATAATGGAGAGAATATGCAAAAACAACCCATCGTATGTAAATTCGGCGGCACGTCTATGGCAGACGCCAATGCAATCAAAAGGGTAGCGGAAATCATTCGCGCAGATAGCAGACGCCGCTATGTGGTGGTATCCGCCGCAGGTAAGCGCTATAAGACGGATGAAAAGATTACCGATTTGCTGTACCGTACGTATGATGAGATTGCTCAGACGGGAAGTGTCGGCGAGTGCTTCAAAAAGGTTGCCAACCGTTACCGTCAGATTGTAGCTGATCTTGGTATTCAGCTTGATATCGAACAGATTCTTGCGGATACCGTTCGCGAAATGGAAACGCGCCAAAGCCCTGATTTCTGTGCGTCCAGGGGTGAATACCTTGCGGCGATTATCGTAGCCAAATATCTTGAGTTTCCTTTTTTGGATGCCGCAGACATCATCAAATTCGATCCGAGCGGCAGATACGACAGCGAATACAGCAACGATATCTCTGCAACGAAGCTCAACGAGCTTACGTATGCCGTTATTCCCGGCTTTTACGGCAGTAAGGCAGACGGAAGCATTGTTACCTTTTCGCGTGGTGGCTCGGATATCACAGGCAGTATCATTTCCCGTGCGGCAAAGGCAAGCGTGTACGAAAACTGGACGGACGTGGACGGTTTCATGACGGCAGATCCCCGTATTGTGGAAAACCCCAAGAAAATCGAAATGCTCACCTATGCAGAGCTTCGGGAGCTTTCGTATATGGGTGCAAGCGTGTTGCACGCAGAGGCGATTTTCCCCTTGCGCAACCACAAAATTCCCGTAAATATCAAAAACACCTTCCATCCCGACGCACTCGGAACGATGATTTATGCGTATTCCGACGGTCACACGCCTGCAAGCGTAGTAACCGGTATAGCGGGCAAAAAGGATTTTTCCGTTGTTTTTATTGAAAAAACAAACATGAATGCCGAAATTGGCTTTGCGCGTAAGGTTCTTTCCGTGCTGGAATACTACGGAATCTCCTTCGAGCATATGCCTTCCGGTATCGATACGCTCAGCTTGGTGGTAGAAAGCGCTCAGCTTCGCGGGAAAAAGCAGCGTGTGCTGGATGATATCAAGCACGCCATCAATGCGGACCGCATTATGCTGACCGATAATCTTGCGCTTGTGTCCGTTGTAGGTCACGGTATGTGCGAAAATATCGGTACGGCAACCCGTCTTTGTGCCGCTATTTCCGATGCGGGAATCAACCTGAGAATGCTCGACCAGGGCAGCAGTGAGCTTTCCATTTTCGTTGCGGTAGACAATAAGGATTACGAGGCTACCATTCAAGCCTTATACAACGAGTTTATCCGATAGAAGAGGAGCTTTCCTTTTCGTTCAAGGCTCATTTTGGTAAGGCAAATAAAAATTGTATACAATGCCGACTCCAATCGGCGTTACGGAGGGTTATCGAAGCGGGGACGTTGCCGAGCGCTGCCAGTGGCAGAAGAAGCGAGGCATAAGGAGTGGTAGCGGTCGAAATTTTGTGAGCGAGAGCGAGCAAAAAATTTCGGGCACCGCAACAGGACATAACGAGGCGGAGCCGAGAAAATTTAATATTGAATGTTGAGCTTTTTTGAGCTTGAACATATATACGGAGAGGTATCGAAGT
>JAFQWR010000024.1 GCA_017407365.1 Clostridia bacterium | reverse complement strand
TTACATCCTCGATTATGACCCTGCATACACCTCCATCAGACTGGAGCTTTCCTTCAAGGGCGAGGGTAGCCTGAACGTTTTATTAGACGGAGAAATCGCGTATTCCACCGTTATGCAAAACGGAAAGCAGTCGGGCGAGATCGATCTTGTAAAAGCCAATTACGAGGGAATAAAGCTTGTTTTCGAGGGTGCGGGAACGGTAACCTACGCAGTTACGTTTATTACAAAGCCCTATGCGGACGCCTTTTCGGGTAGTGGCTTTACCATCACCAAAACGGCAGAGGGCGAAACGGTATTCACCTATACCTACACGGTTGGCTGGTATAGCGTTGTTGCGCCCATCCGCAAATACGATAGCAGCTACGACAGTCTGAGGCTTTCGATGCTGCTTGCTCAGCCCACGGTAATCGGCATTATGATTGACGGCGTTTATCTGTGGAGCCACTACGATCACAGCGAGCCCGTTGAGGGAGTGATGGAATTCTTCTTTGATCTCACCTCCTTCAAAATCACCGATAATTCCGTTATCGAAATCTGGATTGACCCTGCTATCACGGGTTATACCGGTACGGAGGGCACAAAAACGGTGACAATTACCGAGCTTTCCTTTATCAATACCGACAAGATGCCGAAGGCAAGCATTGTGATTGCAGAATCCTTCACCTTTGATTACGACGGTAAGGGTAAGGCTGCAAGCGGCGCTACCACAAACAGCGGAGAAACGCTGGTATACGAATATAAGCGCGCAAGTGATGCAGACAAGGCGTACAGCACCGATCTTCCTGTGGATGCAGGAGAATACGATGTGCGTGTAACCTCTCCGCTGAACAATACCTACGGTGTTACCTATGCGTATGCAAAGCTGTTTATCAACAAAATTACCCCCGATATGCCCAAGGCATCCGAAATTACGGTAGACTACGCAAACGAGGCTGTCATCTACGATGCTTCCGTGCTTGCGGTCAGCAGGTTTGAGGATTTTTCGTATATCCTGCCCAGCGGCGGCTCTGTTGCTTACGGAATGACGCTCTACTTTAAGTATATCGATTCCGTCAATTACAGCGAAAGCGCGGTGAATTCCGTTACTCTTTCTCAAAGAGAGGGAGAGGTAAGCTTCAGCATCAACTATGCGTTGGAAATCACAGCGCAAAACGTTACCGATCAGCAGGAGTATTCTACCGACGGTCTGAACTGGACAACCGGTCAGAATAAAAAGGTCAAGGTTGTTCCCGGTAATATTTATTTATTCAGAGTTAAGGCAACCGACCATTCCTTTGCGGGTGAAATCTGTTATGTAGCGGCATCCTACCGTCCCACTTTGCAAAACGTGCAGATTACCCTGCAGGCTACGGATAAAACTTCCATCACCGTAAATCCCATTGCAGGTGCGGAATATAAGCTTTCCGATACAATCTGGCAGACGGATACCTACTTTGGCTACTTAAAGGCAGGGGATACCGTTACGGTAACCGTGCGCTTAAAGGCAACGGATAGCTCCTTTGCGTCCGATGAAATCTCTGCGGAATTTACGGTCGGAGGAGAAAAGGAGCCCGAAGAAAAGCCCGGTGACGAAAAGCCTGCAGATAAAGGCTGCGGCAGTGCGGCTGTGCCTGTTGGAATGATGCTGCTGTGCGGTATTTTTGTTGCTTGTCAGCAGAGAAGGAGGGTAAAATAATGAAAAAGGTATGTAGCATTGCTGTTCTGTTGCTTATGGCGGCACTGTGCGTAATGCCCCTGGTGCAGGTAAACAGAGCAGAGGCGGCTGTTTATACTGCTACCGATTATGCGGCCCTTAAGGATGCTTTCACCAAGGCGAATGCCACGGGTGAGGCAACCACCGTTTACATCAGTGGGGAAATCACCGTAGAAAGCACAATCTCTCTAAAAGGAAACGTTACCTTAATCGGTGACGGCGGAGCCGTTCTTGTAATGAACAGCGCAACGCAAAAAACAGGCTTCGAGCTGAAAAAGAACAGTAGCCTTACCGTGAAGAATGCAACGGTCAGACGTACGGTTGCTGATGAAACGGAGCGCTTTGTGTTCTACACCTACGAAACGAACGTAACTCTTTCGTTTGAAGAGGTTGTGTTTGACATCAAAACCTTAGAAATTGCAAGCGTCAACTACGACAGAGTCACCTACTGCTCTACGGCAAATGCAATGACGCTTTACGTCAACGGCTGTTCCTTCCTCACAGAAGCGTATTTTTACAGAGGTCTGATGATCTTCTATAATTGCGATTCGCTTCCGCAAAGAGGCGGCTCGCCCACGGTAAAGGATTTTTCCGCATTGAAGATCGATTATACCACGGGTAAGCTTACCTTCCCCGCAGATATCACGGTCAGCACGGAAGAGGATTTTTCCTCCTTGGTAAAAAGCGGTGCGGAAATCGCCTCGCAAACGGAATATTTCGTGCAAAAGGATGGCTTTTCCTTCTCGTTTGTTTCCAAAAATCTGAAATGCGCTACGCCCACAGCGGCAAGCCTCGTGGTAGATTATCAGAATGAAACGGTAAGCTACGCAGAGGAATACCGTGTGAGCAAAAAGTCGGATTTTTCGGAGGTCTTCCAAAGCGGCAGCAAAATTGCCCCGGGTGACGTGCTTTATGTGCAGCAAAAGGGCGAGGGAATTTTCAGAGATAGCGACGTGTTCGTTATGACCTTCCCCCAAAGAGAGCCCTCCATTGAGGTCACCTGTGCGTTTGTTTGTGAATTCGGTTTTGCACTGGAGCATCAGAAGGGTATGGAGTATAAGGTGTTTGAAAGCTACCAGGATGCGCCCGTTTTCGTTGGCTTAGAGTCGGGTGAAACCTATACGGTAACCGCAAGGGCAAAGGCTACGGCAAATGCCTTCTGCTCGGAGGAATTCACCTTTACCGTTACAACAAAATAATTCGGCTATACCGTGCGGAAGTCGTTTTTCGGCTTCCGCAAGTGTTATATTCGGAGCTTTATTCTATCAGCCGACAGCTTTGGTCGGCAGTTTTCGGGGCATATATGAAATGTTTATCAAAAATACTGTTTGTGCTTTCTCTGCTGGCAATCGCTTCCGGTGGTGTGCTTATGCATAATTTTTCAATGCCTTCAGCGGATACCGATGTGCTATTAGAGGAAACGCTTGACGAAATTGTCAATCCCGATTGCGGCTTCTATTATGCGTTCAGCGGCTATCTGATGCGCAACAGCACTGCGGCGCCCGTTTCAGAGGATAGCATTGCCTCCCGATGCAGGGATTTCGGATTATATCATCTGCGTATCGGGTTAGAGGATTTTTCCGCCAATGCAGGGGGTGTTGATGCAGGTATCGATTCAAATGCGGTGACGGCATTGCAAAAAACACTCTCGTATCTTAAAAAATATCAGATCAGTGCAATCATTCGCTTTTGCTATAACGTGCAGGGCTTAGAGGATAGCAGTGGCAGATATCTGGAAAACGAGCCCAAGCTATCGTGGATCAAAAAGCATATCGCCACGCTCGGTGCGGCAATTGCTCCGTATTCCGATGTCATCATTGGAGTGGAATCGGGCATGGTCGGCCCTTGGGGAGAGCAGCATTCCACACAGCTCGGCTCGGCAGATAAGTCGAATGCAGGCACCTACTATGCAATCGTGGAGGAGTGGCTGAATGCGCTTCCCGAGGAGATTGGTGTTACGGTGCGCAGACCGAAATACTTCTGCTATTGGGCTAACAGCAAATATGGCTTGAAGCTCAACGAGGAAAGGCTTGGTAGCTTTTCTGCTGAAAAATACCCCGAGGCACAGCGTGTAGGCGTTTATAACGACGGCTATCTTGGCTCTGAAACCGATTGGGGAACCTTTACCGACCGAAGAATTGAAACAGCCTTCATTGGCCGTCAGGCAGAAAAAACGCTGTACGGCGGTGAGGTTATTGCCGATAAGGATACGGGCGGAATGGGTTACTACAACAATGTGGATTATTTGGAGCAGGAGGCGTTTATCACGCACACCAGCTACTTGAATATCAGCTGGAATTATGAGCGCGTCATTTCGCAGTGGGAGCGCACCAAATACGATGGCGACGATTCGCTATACCGCGGAAAAACAAGTGATTTTACCTTTGTAAAAAACCGTCTTGGCTATCGCTTGGTTTTACAAAGTGCTTCCCTTCCCGGGTATATCAAGACAGGCAACGAGCTTAGCCTCTCCCTGCAAATCCAAAACAAGGGCTTTGCTTCCCTCATGCGTGCACCTGTCTGCTCCATTGTATTTCAGTCGGATACCGCAAGCGAAAGCGTGCCCTGCTCATTAGACCTTCTTTCCGTACGTTCTCAGCAAAGCAAAACGCTTTCGGCAAGCGTCACGGTGCCCGAAGGCTTGAAAACGGGGAAATACAAGGTATACGTAAGGTGCGAAACCTCTTATGGCAGAGCCATCCGATTTGCCAACGACAGCAGCAGATACAGCTCCGAATTGCAGGCAAACCTGCTTGGTGAGATGAGAATAGAGCATCCTGTGGTAGAAAGAGATAGCTTTCTCGTTGTTTTTGACGGCAACTACGGCACGCTGGTTGAGGGAAGTACCTCTCAGATAATCAAAAAGGGTGAAAGTGCTGTGGCGCCCACCTTCACACGTAAGGGATACGTATTTGTCGGATGGGATGTCGATTTTTCCGTTGTCACACAGGATCTCAACGTAATGGCAATCTGGCGCAAGGAGGAAGCTCCCAAGCCCGAGACTCCCCCCACCCCTTCAACGAGCGGATGCGGTGCAGAGGCAAGTGGGTATCTGATATCTGCTTTCCTGATAATCGGTGCGCTGTGCGTGCAAAAAAGGGTAAAAGAAAAGCGCCGATAATGTAATCGGCGCTGAAATCAGGCTTGTTATTCTGTTTCGGTGAGAGAGCGTACGCTTTTACGCTCAATCAGTGTGGTGGGAATGTAAATCTGCTTTGCAACTGTTGTATCGTTGTGCACACGGGCAAGCAGGGTAGAGGCGGCGATTACACCGATTTCCTCCTGCGGAATCTTTATGGTGGTCAGCGGAGGATTCAGGTATTGTGATACCTCAATGTCGGTGATGCCGATGATGGAAATATCCTCGGGAATCGAAAGTCCGCAATCGGTAATCGCACTCATTGCCGCAATTGCCATGTGGTCGCTTGCGACAAAAAAGGCGGTGGGCTTTTCGTTGGAGGATAACAGCTTTTTAACCTCCTTATAGCAGATTTCGCGTTGCCACTTGCAATCGATAACCCAATCGGGATTCAGGGGGATTTCAAAGGTAGAGAGCATCTTCTTATACGCATCAAATCTGCCCACGGCAGAGATGTCGCGCGGGTAGATGCTGGAGCCTACGTAAGCAATTTTTTTATGCCCCTTCGAAAGGAGGTATTGCATTGCATTACAGCCTGCCTGATAGCGGTTGTATCTCACGTTGTCAATGCGCTCAGAGGTGGTATCCACGCCTACGATGCTGATTCCGCTTTGCATAAGCTTATCCAGTATTTCGGGCTCGATGTCGCCCATAATGATAATACCGTTTAAGTTCAACGATAAAAAGCCGTTTAATATCGCAGGGTTTTCGATATCGAACTGCGACTGCAAAAGCTCAAATTCAATATTGTTCTGCTGGCAGAAGGACTGAATGCTGCTTACAATGCTCGAATAATAACTGTCCTTGGTATGCTCGGCAGTCATACGGCTGATACAGCCAAAGCGGATAACCTTCCGCCTCGATTTGTGGCTTTCGGGCAGGGTGTAGTTTAATGCTTTTGCTGCAGAGTGTACACGGCTTACCGTTTCCGCTGTGGCGTGATAGGTTGGGTCGTTGTTGAGTATGCGCGAAACGGATGCGGGCGAAACCCCTGCAAGCTTTGCAATATCACGAACGGTTGCCATAAGATACCTCTAAGTTTGTTTTATATAAGTATATAACAAAATCAAAAAAATTGCAAATGTTTTTAATTAAAGGTGAGAGTATGACTAAAAATGATTTTTTATCTGCCATTCAATATTCTGAGCAGGCACTTGCCGTATACCGTGCGCAGTCCGTACCGAAGGAGGTATACCTCGCCGCCAAGACAGAATACTATCATGATGAGGATGCCTTCCTTGCAAGAATCAAGCAGGAAAAGGGAGAGGAATACTACTCTGCGCTCTTGTTTTATTTCACCGATTTTGCCTACGATTTATACGAAAGGTACCTTGAAATGGGCTTTTCTGAGGAGGAATATCTCGCTACGTTCTACGATCTGAAAATTTGGAATGAAATGTGTATGCTCGAAACGGGTATCTGCGGCCTGCGTGAAACGCATTGGCTTACCTCGCACCTGCACGCAGGTATTGTAAGGCTTGGCAGGCTTCAGTTTCAGCCGGATACATTGGAAGAGGATGTAAGCTTTCAGGGTGAAACGCTGAAAGCAGGGCAAAGGGTGCTCAACGTGCATATTCCCTTTGGCGGTGCGCTCACGCAGAGCGAGGTAGAAAACTCCTTCCGACTTGCCGCAGAGCATTTTGGTGAGGGAAGCTATCTGCATCTTGAAAGCTGGTTGTTAGACCCAACGCTCAAAGATCTTCTTCCTGCGCATAGCAATATTCTTGCATTTGCCAACCGCTTTACGCTATATAAAACGCAGAAGGAAAGCAGTATTGAGCGCTTTGTTTTCCGTGTGGTCAATCCCGATAAATCCGCCTATGTGGCAAATAACGCCTTTCAGCAAAAGGTAAAGGCTGCACTGACAGAGGGCAGAGAGTTTTATTCGGGCTATGGTGTTGCAAGGCTGTAAAAGCAGGTTATCATTATGGACGGCATAAAGCGCCGTCCTTTTTTTTATGCGTTGCATCAGATACATAGCCAAAAAACAGAACAAAAGCATTTGCCTGCACAAGCATAATATGATATAATACCGATGAAGGGCGGCTGATTTTTTTTGGAGCTTTGCCCATGCATCGCCGCTGTCAGATTTGAAGAAGATGTAAGGAGAATATACGGAATATCATTATTTTACGATCGCAAACGCAAGGGAAAAACTCTCTTGCGTTTTTTTGTGTACTGCCTTAAAAATGGCATCTCTCAGCGTGCAAAAAATCTGTTTTTTATCCTGATGCCGCGGATGTTTTTTTATTCTGAAAGCAAGAGGATTTCGTAGCCAAAAGAAGCTGTTTTTTTTGTTATTATATTTTCCGATGCCGTTTAAGGCTCTTAAATAGGGTAATTTTGAACGTGTGGCGGCTCTTGACTTCCTCTAGGGTTAGCGGTGTATGCTTTAATCTGTGTGGTGTTTTTCGCTTTATGCGATTTTTGAATGGATGGTGCGTAGCTGTAAACCGCTGTAAAAGACAGAGCATACATGGCGGTAAATTTCTCCGTTTTTTTAAGTCTTCGC